>NZ_JAPZQJ010000160.1:0-5813 GCF_027530405.1 Microcystis sp. LE19-41.2A
TAGGGCTTGCTGAATAAATCTAAAAACCTTGTTGGATAAGACTTTTAGACTTTTTTTCCCTCAAAAAGTGCCAGCCATTGCGGGGATCGGGGGCAAAATTCAGGTACTTTTTCCCTGAAAATTAGGCAACTGACTACCTCAAAATCGGTAAAACCCCACACCCCACACCCCACACCCCACACCCTGCCCCCAGGAAAAGCTTTTTCAGCAAACCCTATATAGTAGTGATCGATCTTTGTGTCCTTTGTGTCTCTGTGGTTCGTTCTGCGTGATTGCTCTAAAATAAGGTCATCGCCTGATCAGTATATAGCAATGACCTTAATCGCTGTCATCGATTATGACATGGGAAATCTGCACTCTGCCTGTAAAGGACTGGAAACCGTGGGTGCAGTGCCGAAAATTACCGATTCTCCCCTCGATCTCGAAAAAGCTGACGCTATTGTCTTACCCGGAGTCGGTTCTTTTGATCCTGCTGTCCGGCAAATTCGCAGCCGTCATCTAGAAAAACCGCTCAAAGCGGCGATCGCTAATGGTAAACCCTTCCTTGGCATCTGTCTCGGTTTACAAATTCTCTTTGACTCATCGGAGGAAGGACAAGAGGCGGGTTTAGGGATTATTCCGGGGACAGTGCGCCGTTTTCGCTCGGAACCTGGCATTACCATTCCCCACATGGGTTGGAATCAATTAGACTTCACCCAGCCGGATCATGCTCTTTGGCAGGGATTACCCCCGCATCCTCACGTCTATTTTGTCCATTCCTATTATGTTGATCCCCTTGATAGTCATGTAACTGCTGCCACCGTCACCCACGGCAGTCAAACGGTGACGGCAGCGATCGCTCGTGATCGTTTGGTAGCGGTGCAGTTTCACCCAGAAAAATCCTCGACTAATGGCTTAAAAATTCTGGCTAACTTTGTTGAACAGGTGCAAAAATTAGCTTTAGTCTCCTAAATAAGCCTTTAAAACCCGCTCGTTTTTTTGGATTTCGCTGGGAATGCCATCGGCTAAATTTGTCCCTTCTGCTAATACCCAAACGTGGTGACAAAGGGACATAATCACATCCATATTATGCTCGATAATTAAAAAGGTAATTCCCTGACGATTCCACTCGATAATATGGTCGTTGATTTGAGCGATTAAAGTGGGATTAACTCCGGCGGCTGGTTCATCTAATAAAATTAATTTTGGCTCGGTCATTAGCACTCGGCCAATCTCTAATAATTTACGCTGTCCTCCCGATAAAGCTCCCGCATAATCCTGCGCTTTTTCCCCCAGACCGATCGAATCTAATATCTCCAAAGCTTTGAGACGATTTTCCTGTTCCTGTTGGCGAATTTTTGCCCCCTGAAACCAGACTTTGAGAAAATTTTCTCCCGTTTGCCCCGGACTAGCTAAGAGCATATTTTCTAACACCGTTAATCGGGATAATACCCTGGCGACTTGAAAAGTTCTCACACATCCTTTCAGGGCAATTTGATAGGGAGGCAGCTGATGAATGGGCTGACCATCAAGAAAAACTTCTCCTTTATCTGGGCGAATAAAATTAGATAAAAGGTTAAAAAGTGTGGTTTTGCCGGCTCCATTTGGCCCGATTAACCCGGTGATGCTGCCCTGCGGCACATCCAAATAAGCATTATTGACGGCGCGAATGCCCCCAAAACTTTTCGATAATCCTTTGGCAGAAAGTAACATATATAAATTATGAATTATGAATTATGAATTATGAAGTGGGAAGTGTTTTCAGTGAAGAGTAATCGATGAACTGATAACTGATAACTGATAACTGATAACTGATAACTGAAATTATTTTCCCAAAGTTAACTCCTCTTTTTTGCCGAGGATACCCTGGGGTCGCCAGATCATTAAAACCATGAGCAGCAGACCGATAATCATAATCCGTAAAGCCCCTAATTGGCTATCATTAAAAATATCTAATTGGGGCAAAATAAAGCGAGTCAGGGAATCGTAAGCCCAGAAAATTACTGCTCCTAGTAAGGTGCCGGCATTGCTACCAGAGCCACCGAGAATGATAATAATCCAAGCGTTAAAAGTCAATAATGGTTCAAAATTAGTCGGGTAAATAGTGGTTAATTGCCATGCTAAAAAAGCCCCAGCTAAACCAGCGATCGCACCGCCTAACATCAAAGATTGTAACTTATACCAAAAGACATTTTTTCCTAAAGCCCGGGGAATTTCTTCATCTTCCCGGATAGCTTTGAGGATGCGTCCCCAAGGCGATCGTAAAAGTAATTCTAAACCAGTATAAACGAGAGCGAGGAGGACTAAAACTACCACCATCAGCCCCGCTTTGTAATTATAGTCATTCAAGGCAATTACGCCGTTTATATACAGAAAAAGCAGGATTATCGCCCCTAACGACCCCCAAAAGATTAAAGCCCTCTTTTGCGTCGGTTGATAGCTTTTGCCGCTAATTTGCCCCGCTTCGCGCCATTGTCGTTGCAGATTGCGCCCCAATTGCCAGAGAGCAAAGATAGCAAGCAGGGTAAACAGGGCAATAATTAATAATTTGACGGGAAAACTGGGATTTATATCCAAAGGTAGGGGATAACGTTGTAGTCCGAAACTGCCTTTCGTTAACCAATCCTCGTTAAGCACCAGTAAACGAATTAACTCAGATACCCCGATGGTGACAATTGCTAGATAATCGGCTCTTAATCTCAGGGTGGAAAAACCGATCGCCAATCCCAACAATGCCCCTAGGATCGCTCCGACAATGGCGGCAAAAATCATCGGTACACCCTGTAAAGTTAATAAAACCGTTGCATAAGCCCCTAAAGTGGCAAAAGCAACGTGACCAAAGTTAATTAAGCCAGTAAATCCCCATTGTAGATTTAAACCGAGGGCAAAAATCGCGTAAATACCCGCCCAAATTGTCAGGGAAACTAAATAATCTGTCATGTTATGGCAATTATCTTAATAGTGAGGTACAAAGTTGTCGGTTTCGGGAGTCAGGAGCCAGAAGTCAGGAGTCAGGAATCAGGAGACGATGCCCAATCCAGTTATACTTCATACTTATGAGAAACGGTATAACTCAAAAATGATCTTCAAAGTAAAAAAGGGGTTGGGGGAGTGGGGAAGTGGGGAAGTGGGAGAGTGGGGAGAGGAGGAGAAAAAGCTGAAAACTCACATCTGATTACTGATCACTGAAAAGGCTGATTGCTAACTGCTAGTATAATATCAGTTACAACGGCCTCTGTAGCTTGATGGACAATTGTGACGAGCGGAGGGTGCTAGGCTATCAATACTGAAAAAACCTTGTCCTGTTAATTTCTATGCCTCTTTTGATTCTAATTGCCGATGATGACCCCGGTATCCGCCTAGCGGTCAAAGACTATTTAGAATTAGCAGGTTATAGTGTGGTGGCGGCGAGTAATGGTTTGGAAGCTTTGAATTTATTGGATACCTATCATCCCCATCTTTTGGTATCGGATATCAAAATGCCGCGTTTAGACGGCTATTCTTTGGTGACTAAGGTGCGGCAACAGCCAGAATTTAGGTTATTACCAGTAATTTTTTTAACCGAAAGAGGGTCAACAGAGGAAAGAATCCGCGGTTATCAAGTGGGTTGTGATATCTATCTTCCTAAACCTTTTGAGATGGAGGAATTAAAAGCAGTTATTCGCAATCTTTTAGAGCGATCGCAAATGGTGCAAAGTGAACGTCAATATCAGAAATTAAAACCAGAAGAAAGCCCCAAAACTAGGGATGTTTTAACTTCTTCTTTACAGGACGATTTTAAGTTAACTAATCGCGAGCGGGAAGTGTTAGAACATTTAGCCCGGGGACTTTCTAACAGTGAAATTGGGCAAAAACTGCATCTTAGTTCTCGCACGATCGAGAAATATGTTAGTAGTTTACTCAGAAAAACAACTACTAATAATCGCGCCGAATTGGTTCGTTTTTCCCTCGAACATAGACTAATCGATTAGCTGAAATAAAAAACTTAAATTTTGTTTTTTACTTCCTCCAAAAGACTGCCACAGGAGTCTAAAAGTAGCTCGATTACGCGTTCAAAACCTTCACGACCACCGTAGTAGGGATCGGGAACTTCTTTTTCTGGGTGATAACGAGCATAGTCACACATTAACTTGACCTTTTCTTGATATTTTCCTGTCCGATCTAGGGATAAAATATCTTGATAATTGGCTTTATCCATGGCTAGGATTAGATCAAAATTCTCGAAATCCTCGCGGGTAAATTGTCTAGCTGTCCCTTGCAAAGGAATACCGCGTTTTTTGGCCGCCGTATTCATGCGAGAATCGGGAGGAGAACCGATATGATAACCGGCAGTACCCGCGGAATCACAGAGGATTTTATTGCCTAATCCTTCTTGTTCAATCAGATAAGTCATGATATTCTCGGCAGCGGGAGAACGACAGATATTTCCTAAACAGACGAAGAGTAGTTTATAAGGCATAAATTGACTGGTAGAATCATCACTAAACTGCCAATTATAGGGCATTTCTAACATCCCGATAAAGATTTATCCTCAAAAAACTCCTCGCTGTCCATTAACCTAATTTTGGCTAATCCCAAGCTTTCTAAATAATCTTGCCACCCTTGGGGGGTATCTTCGATCGCTAATAATCCTAATACCCTAGCTACGTCTGCTACCCAGGGTAGGGTATGAATTCTATAACCCTGCCAGTTTACCTCTAAGGATAACCAAGCGGGAATCTCTTGGGGGTTAAATTGTTGGGAGGCAAGATAATCAGCTTGAAAGCAGTAAATCCGAGGTGGTTTTTGACTCTCTAACAAGGTTAAACACTCCTTCTAATCTGGACATTAATCTCTTTCCTCATATTTTAGAGGAACCTCAGCATAATTTCTGTTAAATATGAACTTCTCCTGTCAAGAAATGGTTAAGTTTGCTCAAGACAATTTACCCTTAATTCTCCCCTAAGCGAGGACGAATAATTAAATAAATTGCCGGACCGATTAGAGGCAAAAGGGAAACTACCGGCAACAGGAAAGGATTTTTTAATCCCCGTCGGGTTAGATCATCTTGCAGCAAAATTGGACATAATAGGGTTAAAAGACAGAAATCTAAACTCATAACATGAATAAAACGGCTAGTTTGCCACTGATACCAAAAATCAGACCAATTGCCGTTAATTAATCCGTAAGCGATTAAAATTGCCGCAGTAATTAGGGCAATTACTCCTAACCAAGGTGAGTCTAAAAGTTTAATGACCAGATTTTTTTTACCAGTAAAATTGCTGTTGGATTGACGGAGAGTTAGATAGGGTAAAATAGCGAAAGCACCCACGGCAAAGGAGGCAAAAGTAAAGGGCCAAGCGATGATTTTTTGGTCACGACCATCGATAATTAAAAGGCTAGTGTAGATAAGTGGCCAAACTCCCATCAGGTTAAAAAGAGCGATAATTAACGGGTTGATATCTTGCCATTTCCCAGTGGAAAGATTGATAATTAAATTTATTGTATCTGGTTGGTCGGGGGGTGCTAGTAAAAAAGCGTATAATCCGAAGCATAACCAAAGTAAACCGAGAATAATTTTTGTTAACATGGCAGTAGATAATTAGGTTAATTGAGTAATGGGATTTCAGCAGATATTTTAGTAGAAAAGTGATCAAAAGATCAAGCAAGATTAGGCTCTTCGTTGCTTGTTATGGTTCGATAGGGGGGCATAAATCGACTAAATCCTTATCTGGCAAGAGACTTAATTGATTAGTTCGCTCTAGATAAAAACAATTGACAAAAATCGCTAAATGCCTTTCTCTATAAGGGTTCCATCCCTTATAACCCCCGTCCATTGCATAACACAAACCGAA
>NZ_JAPZQJ010000553.1:0-3690 GCF_027530405.1 Microcystis sp. LE19-41.2A
CCCTTATATAGAAAGGCATTTGGCGATTTTTGTCAATTATTTTTGATCTAGAGCGAACTAATCAATTAAGTCTCTTGCCAGATAAGGATTTAGTCGATTTATGCCCCCCTATCGAACCATACCAGGTAACGAAGAACCAAATAGTCCTCGTAATCCTAAACCCGTGAAGCTAATTACACTCAAAACAAATAGGCTCTTTTCCAAAGGCGTTGATCCCGGTATTCCATCGATTATCATGTCTATTGTGCCTATTTCAGTACACCTATTGATAAGTCCTATCATTGACTCCCAACCGTTGACAGACCTATACTTATCTTTCCAGTCTATAGCTTCTATAATTTTCTCTCGATCAGTTCTGGGTAATTTTCCCCAGCCTGATTCACAGTAAGCATCTGGATGTGTTCCATAAGCAAATTTACGGAAGGAATCGGGATTAAGCTCTAATTCTCCAAAAGCATCAGGATTAGCGACTAATTTATCTTCTATTTTCTGTTGTAAAGCTTTACCTACTTCTTTGATAAATTGCTGTCCTTTTGCAGTAAGAGTAGGAGATGTATCCTTCACAAATATATTCAGATATTTATCTCCAAATCCTAAGTAATAATCTGGTGCTTCTTTGCCAGGATTTCTTTTAATGAAATCGTCGTAACGGAACTGGTAGTAATCTAGATTTCCTAAAGATTCGGGTGGATAAGGAGTCGGTTTATTAGAACCATAATCAGCGCAACTTGTTGAACTTGTTTCTTCAAAAATATCAATACAGTCAGGCATCACCCATCCTTGTAGTTTAGTATCTTGATCAAATACCAAATACCAAATACCAAAGACGATCTGCTTCATCTTTACTCCAAGCAAACTTTCCTGTAGGTGGAATCCGAACAACGTCAATATAAGTACCTGATTTCAAACAATGAATAATCGTGGCATTTATTGATGGTTCCGCTCGAAAATTGACACAACTATTACCTCTTACTTTATGAGAAGAAGTTTCACCATCAATTTTTTGTGCTACAACTGGTACAATTACATTTATATTAAGATAAGCCGTTAACAAGCCTAACAGAATATTGAGATTAAAAATAGATACTTTAATCATTAATATAACTCTCCGATTCAAAAATTTAAATTTTCAGGGTTTTCATAAATTGACAGGATTATCAGCGCGTAAATTTTCAAGATATAATTTGATCGCTTCTGTGATGTTTGCGATTGCGTCCTCAAAAGAATCTCCTTGATTGCGATCGCTGATCTTTTGGGTTGGGTGAAGGAACGCGAAGCAACTACGAGAAATAATATAGCGTTTCCCAATCTCATGAGGTACACCAAAATCTTAACTCCTGAATCCCGAATCCTGAATCCCGAATCCTGACTCCTGACTCCTGACTCCTGACTCCTCAAAACCTAAGACTCTGTACCTCACAACTATGGGAATTGCTATAACCTCATTGTCGAGTTACTGCAATCATTCTCTCTGAATGAAGTGTGATCGCCGAATTTCATCACCTCAACCCAAGCAACAAATCGGCGATTCAGCCATATCCTAGATAGGACTATTTGAACAACTCGATTTCCCCTGGTCGCCAAGTCTTGTCAAACCAAGGCTCAAGCGGGCCATAAAGCCGAAGAATCGTATTCCAACCCGTTTCAGGAATTGTTTGTACCCAATTATTCTCCTTGCCAGCAGGCGGTTTCGGCCCGAAATAGATATCCACAGAACCATCGGCATTAACCAAAAGCCCTTTAGTCTGACTACCGACACTGGGAAACTGTTGATCCGTCTGAATCTGCGATCGCGTCTGGTTACTGTAAAGAATCACTGACCAGAATAGTCGCACGGTAGGATGTGTTAGCGTAACGCAGAATAATTACAAATTCATCATGATTAAAAGCAAAAAAGCGCGTTAAGTAACTATTTTTTAAGTCAAGACGGCAATTAGCGATCGCCGCTCCTCATCAAAAAGCGATCGCCGTTACCCAAAAATTGCTCTATACAGTGCTTAATGCTTTGATTTTCGCTATCTCTGTTTCTAAGTTGGGAAGTTTTTGATTATATTTTTGGGCTGTTTCTAACCATAAATCTTTTACCATCAGTAATTCTTGTAGGGTTTCTTCTAAGGTTTCACCCTGAGCCAAACAGCCAGATAGTGCTGGAATTTCAGCGACAAAACCGCCTTCTTCACAGGGATAAATAATAATTGGATAATTCATCTTTAGTTATCTCCGATGATTTCAAGGACTCGACGAATATAAACAGATTTTACTTTTTTATTATGAACAGGTATGACCAAAATAATATCATTTCTTTTAAAAATGTGATGGCTACCTGTAATTCGATCAAGGGAAAACCCTTCTAATTCTAGCAGTTGACAAATATCGTTGAATCTTGCGTTATTAGGACTATTCTTTAGTAGTTCTAGTAGTTTATCCCTTTTGGACACGAGTGAATGGCATTCAACAATAGACCTCCTGCAAAAATCGGAAAAGTTAGTATAAAATAAGGAAAAGTTTCCCGTGTACTATGATTTACGAACGAATCGAAAACTTAAAGCCCGAGGAATTCAAACGCTTAACCGGAGTCTATCCCGAGACTTTCTCGCTAATGGTGAAAATTGTATCGGCCGAGAAGGCATTTCACAAAAAATCGGGAAGACCGAGTAAATTAAGTGTGGAGGAACAAATCTTAATGGCTTTAGAGTATTGGAGAGAATATCGAACTTACTATCACATCGGAACGAGTCGGGGAATTGACGAGACAACAGCGATGAGAATTATTAAAAAAGTGGAAGACATACTAATTAAGTCAGGACTCTTCAACCTGCCAGGCAAAAAAACGCTCGTCCGAGAGAGTATATCGGTGGAGCGAGTAGGGGTAGATGTGACAGAACACGAGATAGAAAGACCAAAAAAAACAGAAGCGATATTATAGTGGGAAACAAAAATGCCATACCATAAAATCACAGATTGTAGCCGACGTAAAAACGAGAATGATTCTCTGTACCGCTTTCGGGACGGGCAGAACACACGATTTTAAAGTGTGGAAGACTAGCCGTGTCATGATGAATAAGAGAATCGAATGTTTAGCAGACAAAGGGGATCAGGGAATTCAAAAGCTTCACGAGAATAGTAAAATCCCTCACAAGAGAAAGTCGAAACAAGAGTTAACGAAAGAACAAAAGAAATTTAATCGACAATTATCGAGAGAGAGAGTAGTGATTGAAAATATTCATCGTCATTTGAAAATCTTTAGAATTCTGTCTTCCCGGTATAGAAATCGAAGAAAGCGTTTTAAATTAAGACTAAATCTACTCGCAGGTATCTATAACTACGAACTTTCTTTAGAGTATAAGCTAGCCGAGGGTTAAAACTTTTGCAGGAGGTCTAATGAGCTTGAGTAAAAATCCATTTTAACCCAAGATGATCGCTATTTTCCCCTCCTCATCCCCAAAAAGCGATCGCCCTCTGCGTTCCTATCCCAAGCAATGGCAGTTTTAAACATTAATCAAGAAGATGACGGCGATCGCACTACTTTCTTCGGCATCGCACTTAGACCCCACATTCCGCACCCTAGTCGTTGAAATCAAAAGTTGCTCTAGCCCTTGTATAGTAAGACTTTTAGCGATTACTAAGAATTATGAAGTGTCACACTCTAGTTAGCGATCGCCAGCTTAATGAGAGTTTATCTCAATAATT
>NZ_JAPZQJ010000104.1:0-12932 GCF_027530405.1 Microcystis sp. LE19-41.2A
TCTGAAATGGAGCGAAAGTCTGTGGACTCTGTGTAAGACAGTACATGGTTTTTTAACTGTGGTATGCGACGGTGGTGGAAGCAGAAACTTAAATCGTGAGGTTTAGGAATCGCCGCACTTTTAGGGCGGCGAGGATGTCAAGATCCTTGCATGGCGCGGATTAATTCGGCAGCTACTTCTGGACGGGAGAATTCCGGAGGTGGTAATTCTCCTTTGCGCAGCAGTTCCCGGACTTTCGTTCCCGAAAGGTGGATTCTTTCTTCAGGTAAACTGGGGCTAGTTTTGGTGGTTGCCATTCCCGAAGTGCGGGTACAGTAGAAAGCGTGTTCAAACTTCATCGGCACGATTCCCAATTCCCCCGGCTCGAACTCATCAAAGATATACTGAGCATCGTAGGTTCCGTAGTAGTCCCCGACTCCGGCATGGTCACGACCGACGATAAAATGGGTACAACCGTAGTTTTTGCGGATAATAGCGTGGAAAATTGCTTCCCGGGGGCCAGCATAACGCATAGCTGAGGGGTTGATAGCCAGAATAACGCGATCTTGGGGAAAGTATTTATCCATCATGATCTCATAGCAACGCATCCGCACATCGGCCGGCACATCATCGCTTTTGGTAGCGCCGACAAGAGGATGCAAGAATAAACCATCTACCACTTCTAGGGCGCATTTTTGAATGTATTCGTGGGCCCGGTGGATGGGATTACGGGTTTGGAAACCGACAATCGTTTTCCAAGCTTTTTCGTGGAACATTTTGCGCGATTGCAGAGGATCGATCTGATATTTGGGAAACTGGGGATGAGGATCGCGCTGAAGTAACCAAATCGGACCTGCGAGGTTAATTTCTCCCTGTTCATAGAGGACTTTTACCCCGGGATGTTTCTGGTCGTCGGTACGATAGACGTTAACTGCTTCGTGGGCCTTATTGTAACGGTATTTTTGGGTTAGTTCTAGGACTCCGACAAAGTTGCCTTCGCTGTCATCTAAACGAATCCAGTTGCCTTCTTTGAGCGGATCCGCCACTTCTTCCCTAACGGAAAGAGTCACGGGAATTGCCCAGGGTAAACCATTGATTAGACGCATATCATCGACGACTTTTTCGTAGTCGTCCTGTTCCATAAAGCCTTTGAGGGGACTGAAACCACCAATAGCAATCATAACTAAATCCGAGAGCGCTCGTTCATCTAAGGAAACTCGCGGTAGTTTTTCAGCTAGGGCCAGAAATTCGGCTTTTTCGGCAGCGGTAGCAATACGATTAATTAATTGCCCACCGTGGGGCGCGATTCCTTCGGTCAGTACAGTCATAAAAATTTCTTTACATTGTCACGGTTTATCCTATCAGAAGTTGGCTAACCCTTAATCAAGGGGTTGGGACTAGCGATGATTTTCCAGTCGGAACAGTTTACAATAATATTTGTAAAGAATTGTAAATAATTATGAGCGAAAAAGTTGTCCTGATTGTCGGCGCTACGGGGGGTATCGGTGCCACTTTAGCCCGTAAACTAGCTGTTAATGGTCATAAACTCGTATTAGTGGCCAGAAATGCCGATAATTTATCTAATTTAGCTGGTGAGTTGTCTTGTCCCTCTTTAATTGTGCCGACGGATATCACCAATCCGACTCAGGTAGAAACTTTGATGGAAAAAATTGTCTCCCATTACGGCCGGTTGGATGTGTTGGTTAATGCGGCCGGAGCCGGTGTGATGAAACAATACAATAAAATCACGCCGGAAGATTTAGATAAAATGCTCGACCTCAATCTGAAGGGGAGTTTTTATACCTGTCAGGCTGCGGCTAATGTGATGAAGGAAAATAAGGCCGGTCATATCTGTAATGTGGTGGGAATTTTAGGTAAGCATTCTATGGCTATGGCTGCCGCTTATTGTGCTTCTAAATACGGGGTGGTCGGTTTTAGTAAATGTTTGGCCGATGAGTTAAAACGCTATGGTATTAAAATGACTTTATTCTATTTTGGTGGTGTCGATACTCCTTTTTGGGATCAGGTGAGCTTAAAAGTTGATCGCACTAAAATGTTAACCGCTCAAACCGCCGCCGATGCTATCTATTTTGCCATGAATGCTGAACCCCAAGCCGTCCCCATGGAAATTAATATTCAACCCGATAGTCATCTCTTTTTTTAGTCATCAGCTTTTTCAGTTATCAGTTATCAGTTATCAGTTATCAGTTATCAGTTATCAGTGAATAGCATTAAGTGGCAAGTTCGGAGTTTTATTTTCAATGTTTACTGCTCACTGAAAAAACCCTTTTTTTGACTTTATCTATGTTTGTTGATCATATTCATTTTTATGTAGAATCGGCCAAAAAATGGCGAGATTGGTTTGTGCGGGTGATGGATTTTCAGGCGATCGCAAGTTTAGTTAATCTGCACACACACACGGAAATAGTCGGCAATGGCATCCAAAAAGATAAAACTAAACAGATTATTTTTATCTTATCTTCTCCCTTAAATTCCCTTAGTCCCGTGGCGGAATTTTTAAGTAAATATCCTGAAGGGGTGGCGGATGTAGCTTTTCAAGTAGAGGATTTAGACAGTTTAGCTAGGAGAATTAAACAGGACATTTTTATTGAGGAAACTGTTTTGGCTAGGGGTAAGATAAAAAGCTGTCAAATCTCTAGCATTGCTGATCTCAAACATACGTTAATTGAAAGGCAGGGAATCACGCCAATTTTAGCCGATCCTAATCTGATTGAGTATGATAGTAGGGAACAAGATAATCAGGATATTCTGGCAATTGATCACTTAGTTTTAAATGTTTTTCAAGGGAATTTAGAGTTAACAGCCAATTGGTATGAGGAAAATTTAGGCTTTAAAAAAAGGCAAACTTTTACTATTAAAACGGAGCGTTCTGGTCTTTATTCTCAGGTACTTGTTTACCCGAAAACTGAATTAAAATTACCGATTAATGAGCCAGACAGTAACAGTTCTCAAATTCAAGAATTTTTAGATATTAATCAAAAATCTGGCATTCAACACATTGCTTTAAAAACAGAAAATATTGTAAACTTAACTCAAAAATTCCGAGATAGGCAGGTAGAATTTTTATCAGTTCCAGACAGTTATTATCAACTAATTAACTATCAAAAAAAAGATTTTAATATTGCTGATTGGGAATGGTCAGAAATAAAAAAACAGGAAATTCTCATCGATTTTGAACAAAATAGTCATTCCCTCCCGGAAAAGCCGACTTTACTGCAAATTTTCACTAAACCAATTTTTTCCCAGCCGACTTTATTTTTTGAATTAATCGAGCGACGTCATGCCGCTAGAGGTTTTGGAGAAGGCAACTTCCGGGCCTTGTTTGAAGCGATCGAACGGGAACAAATACAGAGAGGAACTTTGGATTAGAGTCAGAAAAGCGATAATTTTTCCCGTCAGACTAAGTAGGTAGGTGTTAAAAGTTTTCAGGCACCCCCCTTATCAAGGGGGGCAGGGGGGATCCCCCCGCCTATCGGCACCCCCCTTATCAAGGGGGGCAGGGGGGATCGAACCTAAAATCCATTTTTAGTTTAATTATAACCAGCTACTTATCAACGATGACGTAATTCAATCACATCTTTTTTGATCGTGACATCATAGGAACCAAAAAAAGTTTGTCCCAAGAGTCCTAATCCTTCCATTTGGGGAGAAATACCAACAATCTGATTAGATAAAGCCACCTCGCCAACTTTAACAGAATTAATGCGACCAAGATAAACAGTAACGACACCGCCGGCGGTATGAGCGACTACTTCCTTTTCCCGTTTGACTTTCATCGCTTTCGCCATGGCATCGGTGAGGACGATCGAACTAGCACCTGTATCAAAAAGCATTTCATAATAGTGACGGTTATTAAAAACCACCATCACCGTGGGAATGCCGTTAACCCGGCGTTGAATCGGTAGCTGATAAACTTGCGGGGAATTTTTCCTATTTCTAGATGAACTGCCACAGAGACGGCTAAGATCTATGTGTTGTCCATCTGCTCTTTGGAGAAAGCATTCCGATTGAGCGAGAGTCGTAGGGGTGAAGGGAAATAACAGCAGGGTGCTGGACAATGCGATCGCAGAAATAGACCTATTCATGGGTTCAACATCGAGAAGACCGACTCGGAAAAGAACGATTCTAGTTCTAGAATTCCCCAAAAATGCGGGAGAATAACAGGAGTTTAACCCGGAGGCCAAGCCATTATGCGATCGCCTAAGAGATGGACATGAAGATGATCGACGGTTTGACCCCCATGTTCCCCATTATTGATCACTACTCGATAACCTTGACTTAATTTAGCTTCGGCGGCCACTTTTTTAACAGTTAGTAACAAATGTCCCAATAGATCTCGATCGCTGTCGCTGGCTTCCTCTAGTTTCGGAATCGGTTTTTTGGGGATAATGAGGATATGGGTGGGTGCTTGGGGATTAACATCTCGAAAAGCGAGAACCAGATCATCTTCATAAACGATCGAGGCTGGAATTTCTTTCCGGATAATTTTGCTAAAAATAGTCTCACTCATAGACAGATTACTTTTTTTTCAACTATACCATTAAGCTCTCAGCTTTTCTGGCTAGGTTATCCCCAGAAATACGCTGATTTTCAGGGTAAATTCCCAGATAAAATCATTTTTGTGCGGAAAACTAGCCTAACATCCTGTTTCATTTTCCTAAGAACTCACTTTATTTTTACTTGAGCCAAAATGTTAGCAAGGGTTTGGAGTGCGGCAATTATCGGCATCGATGCCATTAAAATCGGGGTAGAGGTGGATGTATCGGGGGGATTACCCGGAATTGCCGTGGTGGGTTTACCCGATACCGCCGTGCAGGAGTCGAAAGAAAGGGTAAAAGCTTCCCTAAAAAATGCCGGATTTGCCTTTCCCATCCGCAAAATTGTCATCAATTTAAGTCCCGCCGATATCCGCAAAGAGGGGCCGATTTATGATTTACCGATTAGTATCGGCATTTTAGGAGCCTCCGAACAGGTAGAAGCCGATTTATTGGGGGATTTTCTCTTTTTAGGTGAATTATCCCTCGATGGTAGTTTGCGTCCCGTGGCGGGGGTTTTACCCATTGCTGCCGCCGCCGAAAAAATGGGGATTAAGGGTTTAGTGGTTCCTGCCGATAATGCCAAAGAAGCGGCCGTGGTCAAAGGCGTACAAGTGTATGGGTTTCGTCATCTATCGGAAGTGGTAAATTTCTTAAATGAACCCGATCGCCATTCACCGATGACTTTTAACGCTGCCGAGGAATTTGGGCGATCGCGGGTAAATCTCCCCGATCTCAAGGATGTCAAAGGCCAAGCCATTGGCCGTCGGGCCCTGGAAATTGCCGCAGCTGGAGGTCATAACCTAATTTTTGTCGGGCCACCGGGCAGCGGTAAAACCATGTTAGCGCGACGTTTACCAGGTATTCTGCCCCAGCTTACCTTTGCCGAATCCCTAGAAGTCTCCCAGATTCATTCCGTCGCCGGATTACTGAAAGATCGAGGTTCCCTGGTGCGCGAGCGTCCTTTTCGCAGTCCCCATCACTCCGCTTCCGGGGCAGCGCTGGTGGGAGGTGGCACTTATCCCCGACCGGGAGAAATCTCCCTTTCCCACCGTGGTATTTTATTTTTGGACGAATTAACGGAATTTAAGCGCAGTGTCTTGGAATATCTCCGGCAACCCCTAGAGGATGGTTATGTGAGCATTTCTCGCACTCGTCTTTCCGTCGCTTTTCCGGCGCGTTTTACTCTAGTGGCCAGTACCAATCCCTGTCCCTGTGGTTATTACGGCGATTCGGTGCAACCCTGCAGCTGTTCACCGCGACAACGGGAACAATATTGGGCGAAATTATCGGGGCCGCTTTTAGACCGTATTGACCTACAAGTGACGGTAAATCGCCTGAAACCAGAAGAAATGACCCAAGAGAGTCGGGGAGAAGCTTCTGAGCAAGTGCGGCAACGGGTAGAAAGGGCCAGACAAAAGGCCAGCGATCGCTTTCAGAATACGGGGATTCGCTCTAATGCGGAGATGAATTCCGAGCATTTGCGGGGTTTTTGCGCTCTTGATCATAGCAGTCGCCATATTTTAGAAGGGGCAATCCGAAAATTGGGTTTATCGGCCCGAGCAATGGATCGCATTCTCAAAGTTGCCCGCACCATTGCCGATTTAGGAGATAGTGAAATGCTGAAAAGTTCCCACGTTGCCGAAGCAATTCAGTATCGCACTCTCGATCGTTTAAGTTAGGGTTTGCGGCAAAAAGTTTGTTGCTGGGGTTAGGAGTCGGTCGTCAGGATTCAGGATTCAGGAGTCTGGAGATAGGGTTTTAGGGTTTTAGGGTTTTAGGGTGTTGGGGTTTTAGTTGAAATTCCCCCAATACCCCACTACTCCACTTCCCCATTTCCCAATTCATAATTCCCCCATTTCCCCACTTCCCCATTTCCCCACTTCCCCATCTCCCTACACCCCACACCCCACACCCCACACCCTACACCCTACACCCTACACCCTCTTTCAAGTCAGGAGTCAGGAATCGGGGGATTCTAAGCGTTTTTGCCATTCTCGATCGATTTTATCCGAGCGCTCGCTCTCTTGTTCGAGATAGTCTTGATCCGTAGAATAACTAATATCAGCATCCCTAATCACTTTTTGGTCAGCGAATTGACGAGAGTAGGCCAGTTTTTGCTCTAATTCAGGATTATTTTGGGCTAATAAATCTGCTCTTTTTTCTCGCTGTTGATTGCGTTGATTAACCCGCTTATTTCTCCACTGTAAAAAGAAATAACGACCGAGGGGAATCCCCAAAAAAGCAGCGGCATAACTGAGGAGAAAACCGTAGATACCTGTGACTATCGACCCCAGAGAACCGCTCAAATCAACACTATCACTGTTGAGCAAAAATCCTAAAACTAAAGCGAGGATAAAGTTAACCACCCCTAAACCTAAAGCTAAGATAATTTGACCGCTATCCGCTTCGCTAAACTTCCAGCTTTTTTCCCTTAGATAGGGTGACAATGCTTGTACTTTTCTCTCTTTGGTTGTCACCTGTAGATCGGGAAAATAATAGATAATATCGCCTCGATCGGACACCTGCGGCAACCCATTAAAGCGAGTTAAAACTGGAAGTATATAATCTTCTGTCTCCTCCTGACTGGGGGTAATACTATCCAGATAGGGGGCAATTTGTGGAGCAATAATCGAGCCACGATTATTTTGAATTACTTTACCGATAGTTTGCCAGCGTCTCTCCTCTAAATTGAAATTAGGATCGCCATCGCCAAAGAGAAAAGAAAAAACTGCCTCGAGAAAATTCATCTTACTAGGGGGTTTTTCTGCCTTAACTTCCCGATCTCTTCTTTCGTAGTAGTTATTACCAAAATCGGGATAAAAAATCCAGAAAAAGTCCGTGGGAAAGAAGTTAATATTAATTTTGCTATCTCCAGAATTGTTATCCGAGTCACTATCTTTGAACATTAAGCCTATCAGGATCGCCAGAATAGCGAGCAACAGGATTAAAATCGAAATAATTAAAACAATACCAAAGGAAATGCGAATAACATAAAAAACTACTTGCCAGATTTTACTCCCGAAAGCTTTTAACTGCAATTGCCAATATTTATTCAGAAGAATTGAGCGAAAATTTTCGGGAAAAAGATAGATAATCTCCCCCGTATCTGCTACCTGTAAATGTCCCCCCGCTTCCGCCGCTAAAGCTAATAATCCCTGTTGTGCAGCGTTAATCTCTAAACCCGATTTTGCCGCCACATCACCCACCGTAACCCGATAGCCTAATTTTTCGATCGATTGTAATAGAGACTCTTGGGGATTCATAGAAAATACTGTTCCTGTCGATTATCCTATTTTCTAGTTTAGTTTTGATTTTGTCTTTTTGGCAGCGGCTATCTTGATTGACAGGTGCGGCATTTTGGACTCGATCGAGAAAATATCGTTATAATTGTTCCAATAGTCGCAAAAAGCAGGGCTAAACTGTATAAATAGTTACTTTATAAGCAATTATCAGAGGTGAGCATGAATGCGTCGGAACAGGCAAAAGGATTAGAATTAACGGCGAAGATCGCCACACTCGTCAACCTGTTTAAACAACAATTCCCCGATGCAAAGGCAGATCTGAAACCTTGGCGCAATGATCCCCACACAAGGGAGTTAACGGATCCCGACTCGATCGATATCGCTTTCCATTTTCCCGGTTGGAGTCCCAGAATTCAAGGGCGCAGTATTCTGGTACAAATTCGTTTTCATCTCGATAGCGAGGATCAGCATCAGCGTTTGATTGGCTTAGAAATGCAGGCTTTTAACCATCAAGGAACCGCTTGGCGACTATCTACGGTGGAAAATTGGCAATTAGTCGGCAATTATCAACCTTCTCCTAAGGTGGCTGATAAGTTAAAATATTTCAGCCGGCAGGTGTTTGAAGTTTTTAAAAATGAGCATCGATAAGGCTCTTTCAGCACTCTCGGCAAAAGATCGTTATTCGATCGAGATTAAATCGGTCATAATGAGAAGCTATAGGACTAAATTAATTCTTGAAAGTGCTTCGCTTTAGCGGAAATTTTTAACATTTTTTCTGGTTGATCGTGAATCTCATTTTTTTGAGAGGATTTACGGCTGCTGGTGGTTGTTTTAGAAATACTGATATTTTTAATACTAACAAAGCGATATTGATAGTCCTGAAGAAAATCGGGTTGATTCCCAAATAAGCGTCCGATTTCACGACAATAGGAGACAAAGCATTCGGCTCCTTTTAATTGTTTGGTTATCGATGAATTAGAATCTCTGCTTTTCTTCATTTCCAGACAAAGGATAACTTTTTCAGAAGTGGTATTAGCGATAATTATAAAATCTGCACGCTTACACTCACCTTTATCACCAGTAAAAATTGTGCGGACATCAAAAAACTCATCTAGCTTGATCACAATAACTCGATCGGGTTCAGGCATTCCACTAATCACAAACGAATAGTTATCTTGATTTTCTGTCAGTTTCAGTAAATAACTATCTCGTTTGTATTCTTTTTTATACTCTAACTCTACTATCGCACAATCCCTAATCATTTCTTTGAGGATAGCAATATCAGACATTACTCCTCACCCCAAATAATAGCCGTTTGAATACGATTCATATTTTCGATAGTAGTATCAAAACTACGCGCTTCAATACCCATTTCTGGATCAATTTTAGCGGGATTTAAAGTGTGAAATTTGGTCTTTCTTTTTTGTCCTTTTAAAATCTTTGAATCTTCTTCAGCAATATAGACTTTAACTTGATTAGCCGATAATAATTCCTCTTGTCTATAGCCTTCTTCTGCGGCAATTTGTTTCAGGTGTGGTTGATCATGGTTAAGCATAATTAATGTGTTTATTTCTTTGATAATATAATCACTGTGAGTAGTGATAAAAACTTTAATACCAATGTTGATCAGTCGAGCGAAAAGTTTAGCGATACGGCGTTGATTTTCTGGATGGAGATTTAATTCAGGTTCATCTACTATCAACAAATCTCCGATGCGAGCTTCGTGTCTTAAATAAAAGCCAATGTCTAAAAGAGAACGTACAGCACTAGAACTTTCATCCATCGATAGTCTAAGTCTTTTTCCTTGTCTTTTTACTTTAGGAATGTAATAAAGTTCATCATTGTTAGTAATCATATATTGACCACCAATAATATCGGCAAAATCTTCTAAAATACTGGGATGATTTTCGTCAATAAAGCTAGTTTTTTTGACAATTGTTTCTATTTGTCTAGTAAAATCTACATTTTTTTTAACCGGTAGCGCATAATCCTGAGAAACATTAAATAACAGTTCACTAGGATCAAAATTGCTATTTTTGCTAATTTCTTCCAGTAAACGATTACGAGCAAAATTTAACTCTTTGCGAAAAATTGCCGCTCCTGTCCTTTCTGCACTGGCAATAAATAACCTGGGAAAAAACTGAGAGAAAATTATATCTTGGATGCTGTCGTAAATGATCTCCTCAAGAAAATGCACTGGCAGATTTATTTTTTCTGTTTCTGTTAATAATGTGATGGATAAATAAGGGTCATTTTCAGGTTTGCTAATCGAGATAATTTCCCATGTTGCTGTACTAATTTTCTTTTCATACTTATTTTGAAATTGAATATTGTCAAAATTTAATTCTATCTGAAAATCAACATTTTTAAATCTCTCCTCGTTGGCCGCAAAAACTTCAGGTATTTGTTGAATATATCTTTGACAACCTGTAGTAAGAATACTTTCACACTGTTGAACATACTCCTGTAGATCGAGACTAATTACACCATCAGAAAGTAGTTGCTCAATTTTTTCTTTGAGGCCAAATCTTGGTTTCGTTAATAGTCTTCGCCAAGTGTCTAAAAAACCGAATAAAGCGTAGGTAGCATAAGTTTTACCTGTATTATTACGACCACAGATAATTGTGAGGTCGCCTAGACTGAATTCTGCTTGTTTTAAAATGCCAAGATTTTTAATTTTAACTTTCATATTTGTCTTTAGGTTTAATATTCACGATTATAGATAATTGTGGGTAATTTGATCAAGTCCCAAACTATACATTCAACTTTGGTTAAGTAGGGAGGCAGAATTATTTGTAGGATGGGTTAGCGGTAGCGTAACCCATGCAGGCGTTGGGTTTCATGCTTCAACCCAACCTACGTTCATCTTATATTTAATTCCACCCACCCACTTATCAAGGTTACTTACAGAAATTATAACCTTTCCAAGGCTTTTCTCTCTTTTTCAGTCACTTCTCGCCATTGACCGGGTTGTAATCCTGTTAAGCATAATTTATTGTTTTTGTCAATAGTAATGGCTGTTCTAATTAATCTTAAAGTCGGATAACCAACGGCAGCCGTCATCCTTCTTACCTGACGATTTCTTCCCTCAGTTAAGGTAATTTCTAACCAAGCGGTGGGGACAGATTTTCGATAACGAATCGGTGGCTCTCTGGGGGGTAAATCTGGTTCAAAATCTAGTAAATTAACTATTGCTGGTCGAGTGCGATAATCCTGAATAGGAAGACCTTGACGCAATTTTTCTAAAGCGTTTAGGTCTGGAATTCTTTCGACTTGTACCCAATAGGTACGCGGATGAGCAAATTGACGATGACCCAAACGATGCTGTAATTGACCGTTATCTGTGAGTAATAATAATCCCTCGCTGTCCCTATCTAAACGACCGACAGAATAGATATTCGGGATGGGAATATAATCTTTTAAAGTCGAGCGACCATTTTCATCAGTAAACTGACATAATACATCGTAGGGTTTATAAAAAAGGATATATTTATTCAAAGTAAAAATAAGTCAGGAGATAGGAGTCAGGAAATAGGAGTCAGGAGCTTTTTGCTTTTATCAGTAAAAATCAAACAGTAATCCATGAAAATAAAGCTCAAAACTTGCCACTTAATACTATTCACTGAAAACTAAAATCTGATAACTGATTACTGATTACTGATAACTGATTCAATCCCGTTGATGGGAGAATTGATAAGCACCGACAATCGAGAGAAGAATAGCGACGATTAATAAAATAGGGATAGCGAACCAAGGAAATTGATTTATATCGTAGGCTGCGGCTCTTAATCCCAGACTAGCATAGGTGAGGGGCAAGGAATAAACAATAATTTTTAATGGCCAGGGTAAGGTTTGGGGGTCGAAAAAAGTTGCTCCTAAAAAAGACATCGGCACGATTACAAAGTTATTATACAGACTGACACTTTCGAGGGATGTAACTCGCAATCCGACAATTGCCCCTAAACCGGCAAAGACGGCACAATTTAAGATTAAAACTAATAAAAAGAGGGGATTGAGAAAACTGGCAAATTTTCCTGTAAATAAGATAGCAACGAGAATCACTGATGCAGAAGTCATTACACCGCGCAAAATTCCCGCGAAAACTTTGCCTAAAAATAATGAGAGGGGATGGACGGGAAGTAATAATAATTCCTCGAAGGTTTTACTAAATAAGCGATCGCCACAGATGGAAAAGGTGGTTCCCCCGAAACTGATCGCCATTGAGGACAGGGCCACCATTCCGGGTAAAATAAATTCTAGATAGGAATCGCCGAGTGAGGGTTTCATCGAGCGATCGAGGGCGCTTCCCAACCCCAACCCGAAACCGATAATATAGATTAGGGGAGAAACTAAACCTGTGGCGGCGATCTGAAGGACTCTCGCGCGTAAATCTAGCCATTCTCCCCAAAATACGGTTAAAGTGTCTGTTAATATCGTCTGAGCTTGAGCTAGTTTCACTGGTATTTTGGTTAATTAGTAAATATACTTTTAATAATAATTAATATTTGTCCCCTTTTTCAAGAGTGGCTCATCCCAGTTTAGTAAAATGTAGTAAAATGTAGGGTGCGTTAGACGGCGACAATCTCTGCTTAAACTTGAATCTAACAATCCGTCGTAACGCACCACACCTAGGATTAATTTAATTTGGTGCGTTACGCTACCTACTACTCATCCCAGTTTAGTAAAATGTAGTGGACTGTTTCAGCTAAAATAGGGCAATAGATTTCGGCTTAAAGTCTTAGATTATAGAATTTATAGCATTTTTCTAATACACCAAATTAGCTGAAACAATCCAGTAGGGTGCGTTAGACGGTGACAATCTCTGCTTAAACTTGAATCTAATAATCCGTCGTAACGCACCACACCTAGGATTAATTTAATTTGGTGCGTTACGCTACCTACTACTCATCCCAGTTTAGTAAAATGTAGGGTGCGTTAGACGGCGACAATCTCTGCTTAAACTTGAATCTAACAATCCGTCGTAACGCACCACACCTAGGATTAATGGCTCTTCGGTTTGTGTTATGCAATGGACGGGGGTTATAAGGGATGGAACCCTTATAGAGAAAGGCATTTAGCGATTTTTGTCAATTGTTTTTATCTAGAGCGAACTAATCAATTAAGTCTCTTGCCAGATAAGGATTTAGTCGAT
>NZ_JAPZQJ010000192.1:0-2154 GCF_027530405.1 Microcystis sp. LE19-41.2A
TGAATCTTTCTAACCTGTTGAGGCAGGTTTTTTGGGCTTTTTTATGTCTGAAATGGAAAAACAGCACTTTTTCTCGGTCAATGATTAGGATAAGTTATAACTTAAAAATTAATCAACAACTAAAGCTTATGCTTGTAGCTAGGTGAAATCATTGATTAAGAGACCTGTACTTTTCAATGACTTTTTCAGCAGACCCTAATTAAATTAGGTCGAGGTCTAACAAGGTTTTTAGATTTATTCGGCCAGCCCTATTTTAATGATCGCTGCCGTTTTCCTGTACCGATCCTAACTGTTGACGCACATCATCGATCGCTAGATTTAACTGGGCAATTTTATCTTCTAAACTGCGGCGGGCCACTTCCATGCCTTCCTCTGGAGTCAAGCGCCCATTGCGGATCTCCTCTAAAAAAGCTTGATTATCCCCATCTCCTAAACCGCGACGGCTGCGATTAGCCAACACTGTCCCCAAAACACCGCCCACTAAACCACCGACAATCGCACCGGCTAAAAAACCGCCCGTAAACCCATCTCGCTGACTCATAATCCCCTTTTCTCCTAATAGGTTCCAAAAGCTCGATCGCCGGCATCGCCCAACCCCGGCACGATGTAACCGCGGCTATTTAATCCTTCATCGATAATAGCCGTATAGATGTTCAAGCTGGGATAATTTTGACTCAATTTCTGTAAAGCCGGCGGGGCAGCCACCACGGAAATCAGGCGAATCAGGGCAGGATCAACGCCTCTGCTGGTAATTTCTGCCATTGCTGTTGAAATTGATCCCCCCGTGGCTAACATCGGTTCAAGAATTAAGACTCTTGTGGCCGGATCAAAACTGGCCGGTAATTTATTTAAATAACAACTCGCCTCTAGGGTTTCCTCATTTCTGGCTAAACCGAGATGATAGGTACTAGCTAGGGGTAAAAGACTTTGCGCCCCTTCCAACAGGGCTAATCCTGCCCGTAAAATCGGGACTACGGCCATCGGTACGCTAGGATCGATAAAAGTAGCGGGACATTCCGCTAGAGGGGTTTTAACGCTAGTTTCCAGGGTCGGCAACCATTGCCGGGCTGCTTCGTAGGTTAACCAGCGCCCTAGTTCCGTCATCGCTGTTTTAAACAGTACCGAGGGGGTATTTTGATCGCGGGCGATCGCTAACCAATGCTTAACCAGAGGATGTTCGGGAACATAGACGCGCAGTTGTAAAACCATGAAAACACTAGAACTCGATCGAGGGCTAAACTTTATCTTATCAGCTTTTTTCTCCCCACTTCCCACTCCCCACTTCCCGCTTCCCAACCCCCAAAACAGAGGTTAAAATAAAAGCAAGTCAGAAGCTTTCGAGCGACTTCTGACTTGGCTAATTTTAACGACGACGGGTTCTTTGTCGTCTCCGGGCTACTGCTTTACGCTTTCTCTTTTCTTGAGGGGTTTCAAAAAATTGATGCTTTTTGATATCCGCATAAATTCCCGCTTTCGCTACCTGTCGCTTAAAACGACGCAGGGCTGATTCGATCGCCTCGTTCTGACCAACTACCACTTGGGTCATTAACCTAATTCACCTCCTGTAATTGCTCTCTGCCTAAAAAATGCCAACTTCTCATTGTAGCACAATCTAGGGTAAAAAGCGATCCAAGGCGGCCTTTAATTCTTCAATTTCTGTCTCGATACTACCTTCCTGGGCAGCCCGGGCAATACATTCGCTCAGATGTTCGTCGAGAATAATTCTGGCAACGCGATCAATCGCCCCGCGAATAGCGGCAATTTGCATCAAAACTTCGGGACAGGGACGATTTTCTGATACCATCGTCTTGATGCCGCGAATATGTCCTTCGATACGCGAAAGACGGTTAATAATTTGCTTCAGGGAAGCTTCGCTATGGACGTGGGGAGTCCCTTTTGACTCGTGGTCATGGCCCGTCTCGTCGTGGTTGTGAAGGGGGTCGAAAGGGGTAATTTGATTAGTCAAGGGCTTACCGTCAATTCAGTTATACTCTCTAGTGTGCCACAGTTGCGAACCGCTCAACTAAACTTACTCAAACTTACTTAAAAGCCTGAAAGCTTAGTCATTCGTAGTGGGTCAAGCACTACAGGATTAAACGGCAAACCCTTTATTCCCTGGTCAATGACATCAGGAATTACTTTTCTAATGATGTT
>NZ_JAPZQJ010000237.1:0-4127 GCF_027530405.1 Microcystis sp. LE19-41.2A
ACTTTCAAAAACCTTGCATTATCCTTCTTGTAGTACATCGCTTGGTACAAAAAACAAGGGCAACAAAGCCTGAAACGACCGGCTCCTGACGACCGGCTACTGACTCCTACCCCCAGGAAAAACTTTTTCAGCAGACCCTAATTAGAAAAGAATTTCCGGATTTGGCGGCCAAGTATTTCGACAATAAACCTTATTTTTGGACGGGAGGTTATTTCGTGGCTAGTTGTGGCGGCGTTACTGTCGAACAACTAAAAAAATACGTCGAGAACCAAAAAAACTCCCCGAAAGTGGAAACGCTACCGCGTTAGTTTCATTCCGGTGGCGATTTATTCCCGTTAAACCGCTACGCGGTTTAACGGGAGTCCTCTCGTTCCATTGAGATAGGCAGTTTAAATGCAGTAAAGCTGATATTTTCTAGCAAATCTCTTGATTGTCAGCCCTTGGCTGGCAAAAAAGCAGCGAAAAAATCACAAAAATCCGCTGAGATGTCTTCCCAAGACATCAATTAGGGTCTGCTGAAAAAGTCGTTCAGGGAATTATGTGATATTGTCTGGCAATTTTCACTGGTATCGAACGCCTCAATGGTTCTGATCGCCGCACCTTCCCCACCGGTGCGTTGCTGGGGGTGGGGCATGACGCTTAAATGCTATTTTGGTTTAGTTTGGACGCTAATAGGGCCATTAACGCTGGTTTGACAGGCTAAACGATAATTTTCGGGTTTTTTCTTCAGACAGCGCTGTTCAAAGTCGGTTTTGGCCGAGAGATTTTCCATCCCCTCGACAATTGCCACTATACAAGTACCACACTGACCGTAACCGCCACAATTCATCAATTTACCGCCAAAAGTGTAGATATCAACGCCATTCTGGATTGCTTTCTCTCGTAAATTCGCTCCATCTGCCGCTACCACGATCTTATTCTCTTTGACGAAGTTGATGTTACCCATGACTGTGTTACCCTAAATTTTTGCAAATTAATATTAAAAAATATTAAATTTTTTTGATTGTAACATTTTTGGCTCGCTGTTCTAAATATTCGGCGATGCCAATAGCGATCGCTTTTTTGCCGATAAATTTCCCCAATGCCGCTTTTGTGACCAAATAAGCCACCTGTTCCCCTTGATCGCCCTTTTCCTCACCCCTATTAGCAATAACAGCCTGATAGCCCTTTTCTAGGCGTTTACGGGCGATTTCCAGTAACTCCTCCTGACTGACTCCCTCCTGATACTTGAAAGTCACCATCTCTAAATCGGGAAATTTTTCTCTCACCTTGTCAATCACTTTTTCCGTCGGCACAAAATTAAGATTTAACTGCCCACCACTGGGAATTTTACCCAAAAAAGGGCTTTCTAAGCGATAATCTGCCACTGCTGCCGAAAAAATCCCAAATTTATAATCTTTACTCTCTAATTCTCCCATAACCTTCCCTAGATACTCGTCATAAGTTTCAATAATTTCATGGGGTAAATAAGCGGGAGGTGTATAGCTGCCGCGTCCGTGGATTAATTGCACCTTTGCCCCGCGCAGGTACAATTCTTCTGCAATAGCGACTCCTAACTGTCCGGTAAAACGATTGGTTAAACGACGAATATTATCGATAATAACGGGTGTGGGTCCACCAGTGACTAAAATCGGCCTATTTTTCAGCACAGAATTACTGAGAATCCCACAGGCTGCTACGGTAATCTCTTTTTCCCCGGGGAGATTGTGCTTACCGTAATCATCCCGGGGTGACATAATCTGGACTCCCCAGCGATCGAGAGTTTGCAAAGATTCGGTCAGAATAGCATTATGTAAACTGCCGTGCATGGTGGGGACAAGCAGAATTTTAGTTTTTCCCTTTTCCTGTCGTCCCAAGGCCGAGGCCAAGCATGAAGTGATCACTCCGTCAGCGATTCCGTAACGAAACTTATTAATCGTGTTATAGGTAGCGGGGGCGACTAAATAAAGATCAAAGGGAGATTGATCGCTTAAATGTTCTGCTTTTGCCGTTAATTGGCTAATTACGGGATTAACCGTACTCCATTCCAAAGCTTCCTTAGTGACGTATCTTAAAGCTTCTTCTGAGACAAAAGCCACGACTGTAGCCCCGAATTTCCGCAAAGATCGGGCAATTAGCGGCGCTTTCATGGCCGCAATCCCTCCCGTTACCAGTAAAGCAATCCGTTTACCCCAGAGATGATGACTCTCTAAGGGTACTTCGCGATCGCCTAAGTCCGAATCCGTCGGAGAAGAGAAATTCCAAGTCATAAATTTGGGGGTTGGGAGATGGGGAGTGGGGAGTGGGGAGTCAGGAGTCAGGAGTCAGGAGTCAGGAGTCAGGAGTCAGGAGTCAGTAGTCAGTAGTCAGGAGTCAGTAGTCAGGAGTCAGGAGTCAGTAGTCAGTAGTCAGTAGTCGGTAGTCAGGAGAATTAAGAATGAATAAAAATCAATTAAATGGCCTATTTCGGGATTTTATCCAACTTAATCCTTATTTTTGACGTTTTTGAACCCTCAAAAATTAATCATGCCGGAGATCTGTAAAGGTCTATAAATTAGGAGTCAGGAGTCAGGAGTCAGGAGTCAGTAGTCAGGAGAATTAAGAATGAATAAAAATCAATGAAATGGCCTATTTCGGGATTTTATCCAACTTAATCCTTATTTTTGACGTTTTTAAACCCTCAAAAATTAATCATGCCGGAGATCTGTAAAGGTCTATAAATTTGAGGGTTGGGGGTTGAGGAGAAGAGAGTGGGGAGAAGATAATCAATTGTCTCCTGTCTCCTGTCTCCTGTCTCCTCTCTCCTAATGATATCGGTTATCCCTATTCAAGATTTGTCTATCCCTGAGGGAGAAACTGGTTATCCTAGTAAATAAAGGGTTGCTTCGGTGTTCTTATGATTGACAAAATTTTAACTAAAGTTCGATCGCTTGCCAAGCCGCTATTAGTTCTAGGATTAGTGACAACGCTGATTTTAGGCAATGTTTCCAGTGCTTTGGCGGCATCGGGGGGTAGAATGGGGGGCGGTAGTTTTCGCGCCCCTAGTCGCAGTATTAGCCCTTCTAGAGGTGGTGGTTACAGTTCCCCCGGTTACGGTGGAGGTATTGGTTTTCCCTTCCTCTTACCCTTCTTTTGGGGTGGTGGTGGCGGTGGCTTAATTTCTCTGTTAATCTTTTTTGCTATTGCCAATTTCCTCGTTAATGCTTTCCGTAATGGTGGAGGCAGTGATGAGAATGGTATGACGATAGAATCCGGTTATGAAACCGTCTCCGTGGCTAAAGTACAGGTGGGTTTGTTGGCTAATGCCCGTTATCTGCAACAAGAATTAAATCAAATCGCCCTAACTGTGGATACTAGCACCTCCGAGGGACGCGTCGAAGTCTTACAAGAATCGGCCCTCGCCCTGTTACGTCATCCGGAATACTGGGTTTATGGTAACGTCGATTCTCAACAAACCAGCCTCAGCAGTGCAGAAGCGAAGTTTAATCAGTGGTCCCTCAACGAACGCGGTAAACTAACGGCGGAAACCTTAACTAATTACAATAATCAACTGCGTCAAGGTTCTCAAGAAAATATTTTACCCGAATCGGCTGGAGAATTAGCTAAAACCGCACCGGAAGGCTATATTTTGGTGACTATTTTAGCCGGCATTGTCGGTAAATTTTCTCTAGCCAAAATTAATGATTCCCAAGACTTGAAACAAGCCCTGCAACAAATTGGTAGTATGGGAGGCGATCGACTTTTAGCGGTAGAAGTGATTTGGACTCCTCAAAGCGAGGGTGATATTCTCAGTCAAGACGACATTCTCGCCAATTATCCCGATCTGAAATTGGTGTAATTTGTCGGGGGATAACCCTAGATAGGGTTTGCTGAAAAATTTTTTCGTGGGGGTAGGGTGTAGGGTGTGGGGTGTGGGGTGTAGGGTTTTACCGATTTTGAGGGAGTCTTCCAAAAAGTCTAAAAGTCTTACCCAACAAGGTTTTTAGATTTATTCAGCCAGCCCTAGATAGGGTCTGCTGAAAAAGTTTTTCCTGGGGGTAGGAGTCAGTAGCCGGTCGTCAGGAGTCGGTCGTTTTAGGCTTTGTTGCCCTTGTTTTTTGTACCAAGCGATGTACTACAAGAAGGATAATGCAAGGTTTTTGAACGTC
>NZ_JAPZQJ010000268.1:0-8504 GCF_027530405.1 Microcystis sp. LE19-41.2A
GTCTTAACCCTTGTTGTAAAGGTACACAGCTAACTTCGTTTAAAAACTCTAATTCTTCTTGCTTTTTCCAATCAGTTAGCATTGAAGACGTTTCAGCATATCCTACTCTTTCTTGTCTTTCGTACCAAGCTTGTGTTCTGACATGGAGAGCTTTATTGTAAACCAATCTTACACAGCCCAATGTGCGCCGCAATAGCGACTCTTGTGTTGGTGTGGGGTAAAATCGAAACGAATAGGCTTTTTCCATGTCCTTTCACACTAGCATATATTTCGTAAATGTGCTAATATTTAACAGTAAAGCCGTCGTAGAACGACGGGGTTTCAGACCCAAAATTTTCGATGAAAATCCCCTTTACCAAATATCAAGGCCTGGGCAATGATTTTATTTTGATAGATAACCGTCACAGTCCCGAACCCCTGATCACAGCGGAAATGGCCGTGGCTATGTGCGATCGACATTTTGGCATCGGTGCCGATGGCGTGATTTTTGCGCTTCCCGGCCAAGCAGCAACCGACTACACCATGAGAATTTTCAACTCTGATGGTTCGGAACCAGAAATGTGTGGTAACGGTATTCGCTGTCTAGCCCAATTTATCGCCCGTTTAGAGGCTAACAACGCCATTGGCCGCACCTATCGCATTCATACTCTAGCAGGAACGATTATTCCCCGTTTAGAAGCCAATGAACAGGTAACGGTCGATATGGGACCGCCGCAACTCCTAGGCAGTGAAATCCCCACCACTTTGGTCAAGGGGTCAGAAAAAGTCCTCGCGGTTCCCCTAGAGGTGGAGGGCAAAGATTGGTTAGTTACTTGCGTTAGTATGGGTAATCCCCACTGTGTCACTTTTGTCGATGATCTGGCCTCTATTCCCCTAGAAACTATCGGGCCAAAATTTGAACATCATCCGGTTTTTCCCCAACGGACTAATGTGGAGTTCGTGGAGGTAATCGCACCGGATTATATGAAGATGCGTGTCTGGGAAAGAGGAGCGGGAATTACTCTCGCTTGCGGTACTGGTGCTTGTGCTGTGGTAGTGGCGGCCCTGTTAACGGCTAAATGCGATCGCCATTGTACCGTGGAACTGCCCGGTGGTTGTCTTCAGATTCACTGGTCCCAAACCGATAACCGGGTTTACATGACAGGTCCTGCTAAAGCTGTTTTTGAGGGCATTTATGGTATCTAAACCACCCCGTCTGGACGGGGACTGAACTCCCCGAACAACGCGACGGGATTGTTAATTCTTAGAGACTGGTAATCCAAGCAATAATTCCTTTACCGGTTAACAATTCAATGGCTAAAAGAGAGACAAAGCCAATCATGGCTAGTCTGCCATTCAATTTTTCAGCTTTTTTGGTAAAACCGAGACTGCTAGAACTATCAACGTACATTTTCGGTTCCACAGCAAAATTATTCAGTCTTCCTTGTTCTTCGGTGGTGTAGCCGCGGGCAGTCATGGGGAGGCTCCTTTTGTATGCTTATGTTAAGAAGTGTAACACATTGTTAAGTTATGTTGCAAATTTTAACAAAAAATTTCTGGAGACTCAGAAAACCTCGATCGGGTATTCAGTCAACGGCAAGGTTCTGGGCTGTCAGGGTAGTGCTGTAGTTCTATCTCCTCTGGGTTTATTGAGGAAATTTTGCCTTTTCCTTGACAAATTACCCAAGTTGTGGTAACAAAGAGGTGTATGCTTGGCCACCATAGTCAAGGGAAAAACAAAAACTATCTTAAGGTCGCCAGAGATAAATTGCCACCGAAAGCGAACCCGAACTTAGGGAGTCAACTGACCTTGAGCGAAGATGTGCCGAATGGGTTAAGTGTGGGGAGAATAGGGAAAAACCACTAGGAAAAACCTGAATAGAATCTTAATATATAGAGTGCCTAGTAGCCGTAACGATTGCGCTCACTGTTTTTGTAAATTCTATGGCAGAGATTAGCCCAGAGATCAACCTCATGCAGATAGCGACTATACTCAACCAATATCGATTTGAAATGAGAGGATATAAAGCGCAAGAATTAATCGAGCGCTGGTTGCCCATCTATTCGCTAAATTGGATTCGCATGGCGATTTTAGAGGCACTCTATCAGGGACGTTACAAAGTCATTTCGGTGGAGGAAATCCTCAAAATTTGGCACCGTCGCGGCCATCCTACCTTTCATTTTACGGGGGAATTCGAGCGCTTGGTTTGTAAAAACTTGCTAGATTCCCAGTTAGATGGCAAAAAACCAGCAGTTATCCCTAAACGGGAACAGATCAATATACCTTCTCCCACCCTTGAGCAGCCCTGTCCAGAGCCAGAAGCGGGAAAAGCCGATAATAATGGCACAGTAGCCACGAGTAAAGATTCTTTACTCAACTTAGAAACTTCTCTTTTTAATGATCCTCGCAAAGGGATGAGTAATGTGGAGGAATTATTCTCGCAGTTAACCCCGGAAACGCCCAAATTCCCTGAATTAGAATCAGTGCCTAAATCGCCTAACGGTCCTGGAACTAGGGAGAATTTTCCGGCTAATTTTAAACCGGCAATCGATGAGTTTATCCCTTTGTTAGACCCTTCGGAATTGTATCCCAAATTAAAAGCTGTGGCCCGCTCACCGCATCAGTAGGGTTGGCTGAAAAAGTTTTTCGGTGGTGGCAGGGTGTGGGGTGTTAGGTGTGGGGTGGTGGGGTACTGACACCAATTAATTCCCCGCCCTCAAGAAAAAAAATCGCCCTGACGATTAAAATAGAGTTAACTTTTCCCCTCAAGGCTCTGCTCAATTAACTAGCATTATGACATCCTCCTATTTTGGTCTAGAAACCGAAGAAAATAAACTAATTAACTCTAATAATCTCTCGTTCGCCGCTTCTCTTGGTATTCATGCCCTAATTTTAGCGATTATCTTACCTAATTTCCTCAATAATCCAGCGCAGGAGCCAAAAAAGGAATTACGCAACGTCAATCTGATTGAATTAAACCCTCTAGAGCAGTCACGTCTTCCCAGTCTCGACTCCTCCCTGTCCAGCTTACCGGAACTGCCTAACCCCAATTCGTCCTCTTCCTCTTTGCCTCCTCTCCCCCCCATGGATGGCATCCATAACAGCACCTTACCTCCTTTACCCTCGGTTTCTTCCCTTCCTCCCTTACCTTCCTTACCTGCTTTACCTCCCCTCTCCTCTTTACCCTCCGTCAATATCTATTCTCCTCCCGTGGCATCTATCCCCTCCCTGGGTAGATTACCGATTCCTCGCAATTTTCCCACTTCTACCCCCAGTTTACCCAGTCCTCCTGCTGTTCCCACCCTGCCGGACAATAATAATCTGCCTAGGGAGACTAATAACCAGCAGGTGCGGCCTTACTTCGATCCCTACCAAGATAATCTAACTTTAGATAGATTGCGAAATTCGCCCCTTAGTGCATCGCAACAGGCGCAGGAACAATTAAACAATTCCCTAGCCCGCACACCGGAGCCGAATGGTCAATCGCCCCTAGATGAACAGCGTCGTCAACAATTAATGTGGGAAATGCGGGAACGTTTGCGCTCCCTGGAGGCGGATAAAAGCAATACCAGTAACGAGGATGCTATGAGAAATCAGGTGGATTGGCTGGCCAGAGTCCAAAAAACTAATCCTAACGCCTTAAATGAACTAAATCAGCCCAATCAGGGCAGCAGAGGCATAACTACCGTCAATTTGACCGGTAATTATCCCGCTACGGCTTGTTCCCGTCAATTGGCGGGGACGGCGGTTTATGGGGTAACGGTGGATGCCCAAGGCCGCCTCAGCAGTGAACCCCAGTTAATTAAAAGTGCTGGCTTCCCGATTTTCAATCAACAGGCGGCTGGGGAAGTGAGATCAACTCGTTTTAATAATCCCAGTGGTGAGTCGAGAATCTATCAGGTGCGAGTCAGTTTTGCCCCTAACCCGGAAGTGTGCCGAGGTGCGATCGCTAATCCCCCAAAACCAGAGGGTAGTAACCTCAATACTCGTAACTCCCCCCCCGTAACGCCGGCAATTGAAACCCCGCTTCGTCCTAATCAACCGCCGCAACCGGCCGTTAGCCCCCAACCGGATAACGTCAAGCCGCCCGAAACCACAGGTCCAAATCCGGCCCCAACCCAGTCAGAACCGCCCAAAGAAGCGATAATCGAAGAAAAAGCCCCAGAAACTCCTCCCCAAACCCCCGCTCTCAATCAGCCGGAGGGTTCCCCCGCTAGTCCCCCCACTAGCCAAAATCCTCAACCCCTGAGCGAGGAAGTGTTGCCCCCCGGTCCGCCAGCGGAAGCTAAAACTGAACCAGAAAGTTAGGCCTTTTCAGTGATCAGTTATCAGTTATCAGTTATCAGATATGAGTTTTAAGTTCACTGATTACTGAAAAAAACCCCCATCTCCCTAGTCCATAATTCGATCCCCCCTGCCCCCCTTGATAAGGGGGGTGCCGATCCCCCCTTAATCCCCCCTTAATAAGGGGGGCATCTGATAATTTTTAACGGCTACCTACTTATTTTTACTTAAATGATTTCCACTTCCCAGATCCCCGATTCTTTTGTCTCACCTTGCCGTCGCGCCTCGGTTAGTCGTACTACCAAAGAAACCGATGTACAGGTGACGATCGATCTTGATGGTAGCGGCAATTGTCGCGCCCAGACAGGAATTCCCTTTCTTGATCATATGTTGCAGCAAATCGCCTCCCACGCTGCGATCGATCTCGATGTGCGTGCCACCGGAGATCTAGAAATTGATGACCATCACACCAATGAAGACGTGGGAATCACCCTCGGACAAGCTTTACTGCAAGCTTTGGGAGACAAAAAAGGCATCGTCCGTTTCGGGCATTTTGTCGCCCCTCTCGATGAAGCTTTAGTGCAGGTTGCCCTCGATTTTTCCGGTCGTCCCCACCTCAGTTATGGTCTAGAAATTCCCACCCAAAGAGTGGGAACCTACGATACTCAGCTAGTGCGGGAATTTTTTGTCGCTTTGGTCAATCACAGTCAAATGACCCTACATATTCGCCAATTAGACGGGATTAATTCCCATCATATTATTGAGGCTACTTTTAAAGCTTTTGCCCGGGCGATGAGTATGGCCATAGCGATCGATCCCCGTCGCGCTGGTATAATTCCTAGTTCTAAGGGAGTTTTATAGAAGCACTGCTTAACCGAATTAACGTTAGCTTAAAAGCCCATAATTTGAGCCACTTGCGTTAATTCGGGAGCAATCCCGGATTTTAGTTGATTATTGCTGTATTTTACCGCCGAATCAGGGTCTTTTAGGCCATTGCCCGTTAAAACACACACTACGGTGGCCCCATCGGGAACCTGTTGATGCACTTTTAATAATCCTGCCACAGAAGCGGCGCTGGCCGGTTCACAGAAAACCCCCTCTTGGCCTCCTAAAATCCGATAGGCTGCCAATATTTCCTCATCGCTGACCGCGTGAAATTGCCCTTGACTAGCGTGACTAGCAGCCCAAGCTTTTTCCCAGTTAGCGGGGTTGCCGATACGGATGGCCGTGGCTAGGGTTTCGGGATGGTCAACCGGTTGTTTGGAGATAAAAGGGGCGGCCCCGGCGGCCTGAAAACCCATCATCTTGGGCAGTCGGTCACATTTACCTATCTGGTGATACTGACAGAATCCCATCCAATAGGCGCTAATATTGCCCGCATTACCCACGGGAATACATAACCAGTCGGGAGCATTACCCAAGACATCGACAATCTCGAAAGCGGCGGTTTTTTGACCCTCTAAACGGTAGGGATTGACGGAATTGACTAAAGTTACGGGATAATTTTCTGATAGTTGGCGGACAATCTTGAGGGCATCATCGAAGTTGCCATTAATAGCGATGACTTCCGCTCCGTACAATAAAGCCTGGGCTAATTTTCCTAAGGCCACATAACCGTCGGGAATAATCACAAAGGCCCGCATCCCGGCTCTTCTTGCATAGGCTGCCGCCGCGGCCGAGGTGTTCCCGGTACTGGCACAAATCACCGCTTTTGCCCCTTCTTCTTTAGCTTTCGAGATGGCCATGGTCATGCCCCGGTCTTTAAAGCTGCCGGTGGGATTTAAACCATCATATTTGACAAAAACCTTGACATCGCGCCCGATTTGTGCTGAGAGATAGGGGGCGGGTATCAGGGGTGTATTGCCTTCTAGGAGGGTAATTACAGGGGTTTTACTGCTTACGGGCAGAAATTGGCGATATTCTTCGATCAAACCGCGCCAGCCGCCGATAGACGATGATTTAGTGGGTGATTGGGGGATCGATCGAGAAATAATTGTCATAGCCTTAAGGATACAGATTTGATTAGATGGCCTAATTTCCTATTTTATCGAATAAGCAGGCCAAAAAATTAATCTCGATCGCCCGATTGGGATTCATGGGGGTTAAAACAGGGATGCCGGGAGATAAAAGGCAATAAAAGCCAATAAATGACTTTTTTGGTCAAAAAATAGTTATTTTATTGCTAAAACTCTGATTTTTTGCCCTTTTTGTCTTTCAGAAGTTGATTTAACTTAGTGTCAGCAGAAGTCCCTCGCTTTTAGCGATGGGATGAATGCTGACCAGCATATAGACAATTCTATAAAGTTGTGTTATCATAAATATAGATTCTTGATAACAGCCATGTACAAAGCATATAAATTCACAATAAAACCCAATACCGAGCAAGAAATAGCCTTAGCTAAAGGCTTCGGCTGTTGTCGCTGGTTTTGGAACTATTCCTTGAATTTATGCCAAGAAACCTATAAAACCACAGGAAAAGGGCTAACACGAAACTATATTCAGGGACTATTGCCTAGTCTCAAAAAAGAATATGAGTGGTTGACAGATGCTTATTCTCAGTGCTTACAGGTTGTTGCTTTGAACTTATCGCAAGCTTATCAAAATTTCTTTGAAAAACGGGCTAGATTACCAAGATTCAAGTCCAAACATGGTAGGCAATCAATTAGCTATCCAGCTAATGTCAAGTTTGAAGGTGACTACCTCAAATTACCGGGTAAAGTTGGATTAGTTTATTGTGTGCGTCATCGGGAATTTGAAGGAACAATTAAAACCGTTACTATCTCAAAAACTCCAGACGGTAAATACTACGCTTCTATTTTAGTTGATGACGAATTGGAGTTGCCTGAGACATCAAAGGATGGCAAAGGCATAGGAATTGATTTAGGACTTACTCATTTTGCCATTACCAGCAATGGTAGTAAGTATGAGAATCCTAGACATTTAGCTAAACATCAACGTAATTTAAAGCGTAAACAACAAAAGTTATCCCGTAAAAAGAAGGGAAGTAACAACCGTCAAAAAGCTAGACGTAAAGTAGCTAAAGTTCACTCTAAAATCTCAAGATGTCGTGAGGATTTTCTCCACAAGCTATCCCGTAAGATAGTTAACGAAAACCAAGTTATTGCGGTAGAAAATCTCAATGTTAAAGGCATGGTACGCAATCATAATTTAGCTAAGGCTATTAGTGATTGTGGTTGGGGAATGTTTTGTACAATGCTTAAATACAAGGCAGAATGGGAAGGAAAAACTTATATCGAAGTTGATAGGTTTTTCCCTAGTTCTAAAACTTGTAATGTCTGTCTAAATCAAGTAGCGAGTTTACCACTTGATGTTAGAACATGGACTTGTGAGCATTGCAAAACAACCCATGATCGTGATATAAATGCGGCGATAAACATCAAAAATGAAGCCTTACGGATATTGTCGTTAGGAACTAGCGATACTGCCTATAGAGGGGATGTAAGACCAAAAGTTGGGCGTAAGTCCGTCTTGAGGCAATCCCCCGTGAAATAGGAAGCTCTCAACTCTGTTGAGAGTAGTTCACTTAGCTGGTTATATTTAAATTGAAGATGGCTCCCCCCTGCCCCCCTTGATAAGGGGGGTTTGATCCCCCCTTAATCCCCCCTTGATAAGGGGGGTGTTTGACAGTTAACACCTACCTACTTAATAAACCATCACCGGGTAAATAGCCAGAGATAAAAATTATGAAGGAAAGCACCGTCCCCACCATTAATCTCGCTCCTAAACTCAGACGCGATTTATCTTTATGGAATCCCTTTGATTATCTTTTGCTGTTGTACTGGGTGTTTTATTTTCCCCAAGCAGTGCGCTGGTATGTGGAAACGAGAGACGGCGGCGATAACCATCCCGTACAATTGCGTCTAGGGATTCAGGGTCTTCTCTTAACTGTAATTACCCCTCTGATTATCCATAGCATAATAGCAGCAAATTTAGGACTTTTTGTTAATTATTGGGTGGGCGCGCCGTTCGGCGTGGTGTTGGGCGTGGTGTGGGGCGCGGCGTCGGGCGCGGTGTCCGGCGTGGCGTTCGGCGTGGTGTTGGGCGTGGTGTCGGGCGTGGCGTTGGGCGTGGTGTCGGGCGTGGCGTTGGGCGTGGCGTTGGGCGTGGCGTCGGGCGTGTGGGGCGTGTGGGGCGTGTTGGGCGTGGCGTTGGGCGTGGTGTCCCGCGGGGTGTCCCGCGGGGTGTTGGGCGTGGTGTTGTTCGTGGTGTTGGGCGTGGT
>NZ_JAPZQJ010000490.1:0-10488 GCF_027530405.1 Microcystis sp. LE19-41.2A
TTCAAAAACCTTGCATTATCCTTCTTGTGGTACATCGCTTGGTACAAAAAACAAGGGCAACAAAGCCTGAAACGACCGACTCCTGACGACCGGCTACTGACTCCTACCCCCAGGAAAAACTTTTTCAGCAGACCCTATTTAACAGTAAAGCCGTCGTAGAACGACGGGGTTTCAGACCCAAATTTTCGATGACTCGTATTGCTCGTGAGACGGGTTTGGGACGGGAGAGTCTCTATAAATCTTTGTCGAATCAGGGTAATCCAGAGTTTGCTACAGTTCTTAAGGTTTTGCAAGCACTTGGGTTACGCCTGCAAGTTGTACCCATTACCTAAAAATCCCTAATCACTAATCCTACTCCATCCCGACGCGGATCGCCCGTAGCGGTTAATTCCCCCCGATCATTCACTGCCACCCCATGCACACCCCCAAAAAACATATTTTGTTCTTGCCACCGGGATACTTGAGTATTTGCGGGTAAAACCAGATTTTTGAGCATATTTTCCCGATCTTCTAAAGGTTCAATTCCTAATTGTTGATTTTCCCAATGTATGCGCGAGGCAGCGATCGCATCGGCTAAAGATTGCCGAAAATCGATTAAATTGCTAATAACCTGCAAAATAGCGGTGCGAATGCGATTGGAACCCCCAGAACCGAGAACAAATCGCGGCTTTCCTTCCTCTAAAATCATCGTCGGGGACATCATTGAGGATAAACGACGATCAACCGGCCAATTGTGAAAACCAAAGGGATTTAAGTCCGCTTCCCCGATCATATTATTGAGCATAATTCCCGTCCCCGGCACGGTATAAGCCGATCCTTCCCCGTTGGAAAAGGTGGCACTGGCGGCATTACCTTCCCCATCGATAACACTAATATGGGTGGTACTGCCCCATTTATTGGGATATTTGCCTAAAAATTCCGACGAGAGGAATTGCTCTTCGATTCCCTCCTGATGGATAAAATTATCGTAGCCTTGAGCGCGCGCTTGATTGGTTAAGGCCATCACCTCCGTTAAAATTTGCAGATGTTTGGCTCCTAGATGCTCTAAAGCCGATAAATTAACTGCTTCTAGTAATTTTAGGGCAAAAGCTAGGAGAATTCCCCCAGAACTAGGAGGCGGATTAGTCAGTATTTCGTAACCCCGATATTGGGTTTTTAGGGGTTTTCTCTCAAGGACTTGGTAATGATTTAAATCCTCTAGGGTGAGATAACCACCCTCCTGCATATCCTTGGCAATTTGGTGGGCGATTTCTCCCTCATAAAAGTCTTTTACGCCTTTTTTGCTTAATTCCTCTAAGCTGTTGGCAAAATCCCTCATCACACAGCGATCGCCAGCTTGGAGGAGTTTTCCTTGCGGGGCATAGACTTTTAAACCCTCTCTATCTTTGAGCAGAATCGAAGATAGTAAACCCAGGCAAAAGCCGTTATATTGGCTCAAAATGTAGCCTTGACGAGCATATTCGATCGCTGGTTCCGCTACCACGGCAAAGGGCAATTTTCCCAGTTTTTTCTGCACTGTTTCCAATCCCCGTAATGCTCCGGTCGTTGCGATCGCACCTCGGCCAATGTGAAAATCTTGACTAGCACCACCAAAATCGATCGCCACTGGGTAAAAGTCGATATTTGTCAAGGGTTTTTTATATTTGGGAGTTTGACAAAAAAAATCAAAAAGGGTATTGACTTTTTCTTTGGTATGTGCTAGTAAAAAACCGCCGCCCCCCGCGGAAGCGAGGGTGAATTCGACCACGAAAGCCGCTAAAATCGAGCCAACTATCGCATCGAAGGCATTTCCGCCCATTTCTAAGATTAATTGTCCAGCTTCGGCAGTTTTTGGATGTCCTGCGGCGATAGCGCCCTTGCTTTTGCGAGTCACTTTGATTCAGTTATCAGTTATCAGTTATCAGTTATCAGTGGGGAGATGGGGGTGTGGGGTGTGGGGAAGTGGGGAAGTGGGGAAGTGGGGAGAAGGGAGAATAAATAGAAATAATCTCCTGTCTCCTGTCTCGGAGTCTCCTGTCTCCTGTCCCCTGAATAGGGCTATTTTTTAAATTGCTTAACCGCTTGATAGATTTCGGGTAAACGCTTGTAAGCGGCTGCTACCTTGAGGAATAACTTATGCGGCATAGCGGGAGAACCAGAAACCACTTCTCCTGCCCCGATATCGTTGTGAATGCCGGTTTGGGCGGTTGCGATCGCACCGTCCCCGATCGCCGCTTGATTGGCAATGCCCACCTGTCCCGCTAAAATAACACGATTGCCCACTTTTACGCCTCCTGCCATGCCTACCTGTCCTGCAAGGGCGCAAGCTTGGCCAATTTGGCAATTATGGGCAATATGGACGAGATTATCGATCTTAGTCTGGCTACCGATGCGGGTTTCTCCCACTGCCGGGCGATCAACGGTGCTATTACAGCCAATTTCTACCCCATCTTCTAAGACCACGATACCGGATTGTTCCATCTTAAACCAGCCTTCGGTAACCGGCACAAAACCGAAGCCCTCAGCACCGATAACGGCGCCACTGTGGATAACGCAATCATTGCCGATTTGTACCCGTTCATGGATGGTACAGTTAGCGTGGAGAATTGTGCGATCACCAATATGCACTCCGGGGTAAATAACGGCGTTAGGATGAATGCACACCCCATCACCGAGGGTGACATTGGCTTCTACCACGGCATGGGCCCCGATGGCGACTTTATGGCCGATTTTAGCCGATGGATGCACCACGGCGGTGGCGTGAATGTAGGGTTGGGGCTGAAAGGGTTGATAGAATAATTTGATGGCGTGGGCGAATAAAAGTCGGGGATTGGCACTAGCTAACCAAGCGATGCCGCGTTCGTCGGCCTGTTGTTGTAAATTGGTATCCAGGGGCAGAATTAGGGCAGTAGCGTCAGTTTTGGCGACAAAGGCAGCAAATTTTCCCCCTTCGATATAGCTAATGGTATCGACTAGGGCGGTTTCGATGGGAGTTATGGCTTTAATTTGGGGATTTCTGTCGGGATAGGCGGTCAAACTCTGGGATTGTACTAAAGGACTTAATTTTTGGGCAATTTCACTAAATTTCATAAATATATATTGCGATCGAGATAGGGCTTATCCTAGGATAGTTTAAAACTATACTGATAATCTTGTCGTTATTATAGTCAAAAAAGTTGCCAGTTTTTTAGGGAATAATTCCTGTTTTCCATTTCAACAAAGCCGATGTCGATCTGGAGCGGTTTTGGGGATAATTTTGCTCTCTCCAAAACCGATTGGTTTTAGTTTTTACTACTCGATCGAGTTAATACAATTGACCCGAACAGTATTAAGGCGATCAGAGTTGATGGTTCGGGAACTGTTTGAAAATCTAGGTTAAAAATTCCTGACTCTCCCCAAGAAAGGCTAAGATCTACCAGCTTAAAACTGGCTGAATATTTTCCCGGTCGAGAGGCAATAAACTTCGGTAAAAAGGAGAAGTTATCACCAGTCCCGATCGCATAGATATCGCCAGCATTAGCTAAAATTGTCTGTCCTAAAGAGTTAGCTACGGTTAATCCATCACTAATCTCTAACAGTTGTAAGGATAGGTTGGCATTACCTAAAGACCGATTCCACCGTCCCCCAGAACTGTTAAAAAGAGCTTGTTCTCCCAAGTCAGAGGAATTATTAATAGTTGCCACTGATTGCATCAGTAGATTGCTATATTCCTCCCCAGTGGCAGCACTAACAAAACTATTCTGAAAAATTCCTTTTCCCGCAATTAAGGAGAGAGGAGGCAATCCTGTAGAAGTCTCAGGAATGCGATTATTGCTGTTAGTAGGATTAACTACTGGATTACTAGACGGTCCGGAATAACTGTAAGTGCCGATACCGTGAAAATGAGGGGTTCCCTCTCGGTGAGCAACCAGAAGAGTTAACCGGTTATAGTTAGGATTGGCTAATCCCTCATAGATGCCCCGAGTTAAGGTGATTTGATTATCCACCCCGATATAAAATTCGGGCAAACTCTGACCAATGGCAGGCTCTTCAGCCTTAGCCACCGTTACCAGGGCGAAAGAAAGCGATAAAATGAAGCTAACAGCGATAAATGGATATTTAGGGCTTTTTTCGCCGATTTTATTCCCAGCACAAACTAATCCTACCCCAGAGACCTGTAGAACCATGATTTCTCTCCTTAATTAGAACGATAATCATTATCATTCTAGCGAAAAACCCTTGTTCCGATTCACTTTTGCCAACAAAGTTAATTTAAGTTAACGTGAACAATGCTGTCCCAATAAGTTGCCCGAGCATCTAAAGGGGTCGAGGTGGATCAAGGAACAGGCAACGCCAGAACAGCAGCGGGTCCTCTGGGGATGAGGCCAAATCCCGTCAAAGTTTATCTTGATCAAAAAAGATATAGCGTTTCCTAAGCTAGTGAGGTACACCTATTTTTCTTCCCTTTTGCCTTCTGCCTCTTGCATGAGTGCCTAAAACCCATCACTTTTGTACCTCAGCAGACTGAAAAACGCTATAAACAAAGCTGTACTAGATTTTGCAGTGGGGAATGTGGGTTAAAATAGACCAAGAAAGTTAACAAAAAAATTGTCTCGCTCAAGTCGGCGAAAATCAGCTTATGACCCTTGCGGTGGCGATCAAAAAGTTAAAAAAATCCTACGGTCAGACAGCAGCGGTTAAAGATATCTCCTTTACCGTGGCAGCGGGAGAAATCTTCGGTTTACTCGGTCCCAATGGTGCGGGGAAAACCACCACGATTCGCTGTCTTTGTACCCTTGCTAAACCCGATGGCGGCAAAATCGAGGTGGGGGGTGTCGATGCCCTGAATAACCCCAAATCCGCCCGTAAACGCCTGGGTTACGTTGCCCAAGAAGTCGCCCTCGATAAAATGCTCACCGGCCGGGAACTGTTGCAACTACAAGCGGCTCTCTATCACATTCCCCCTCAAAAGTCAAGAGAGCGCATCAAAGAATTAATAAATCTTTTAGGATTAGAGGAATACGCCGACAAAAAAACAGGAACCTATTCCGGCGGCATCAAAAAACGGCTGGATTTAGCTGCGGGATTACTGCATCAGCCGGAAGTTTTGGTGCTGGATGAACCGACTGTGGGACTCGATATCGAAAGTCGTTTGATTGTCTGGGATTTTCTGCGACAATTGCGGGCGGCCGGAACCAGTGTATTAATTACCAGCCATTATCTCGAAGAAATCGACGCTTTGGCCGATAACTTGGCAATTATCGACAATGGTATCGTCATCGCTCGCGGTACCCCCTCACAACTGAAGGAGCAACTGGGCGGCGATCGCATTACCCTAAAAGTGCGAGAATTTTCCCCAGAGGAAGAAGCTTTCCAAGCGAAAGAGTTATTATCCCGTCTGCCTTTTGTCGAGGAAGTGATCGTCAATACCGCCCAGGGTAACTCCCTTAATCTCATCGTCACGGCGAATAGCAATCCTTTAAGCAAAATTGAACAAACCCTAGCCGAATCGGGATTACCCGTGTTCAGCATGGCCCAATCCCGTCCTAGTCTCGATGATGTCTATCTGGCGGCCACCGGACGCACCCTGATGGATGCGGAAATTGCCGCCGCCAGCAGTCGCGACCTCAAGGCGGAGAAAAAACAAGCGATGAAGGAATCCTAGCCCGGCGAGAAAGGCTGTAATATTGCCTAATTGCCCGGTTAAATCATCTATAATTGGAGCGATCGATTATATATCAATCAATATGAAAGATAAACGGGTATTGCTGACCGGCGGTACGGGAGGACTGGGTTTAGGAGTCACTCCGGCGGTTTTACACCATGGCGGTCATCTAACCATGACCTATCGGGAGGAAAGGGAGGTAGGTCGTCTGAAATCTCGGCTGAGTGCGGCGGAATTTGAGCGTATTCGCTTTGTCAGGGTGGATTTAACCCAAGAAACTGCCGTGGCTAGATTAATTGATGATCTCGGTCGGGTCGATGTTTTAATTCATCTAGTCGGGGGTTTTACCATGGGGGCGACGGAGGAGTTTAGCTATGAAGATTGGCTAAAAATGTTCGATTTAAACCTCCATAGCACTTTTTTACTGTGTAAACACTGTTTACGCTCGATGAAACTTCATAATTATGGTCGTATCGTCACTATCGGTTCTCGTGGTGCCGTACAACCGGGGGCAAATTTGGCCGCCTATTGTGCCTCGAAAGCGGCGGTAGTGGCTTTAACCCAAGCGATTGCAGAAGAAACCAAACAGACTAATATTACCGCTAACGTGGTTTTGCCCAGCATTATCGATACTCCCAGCAACCGGGAAGCGATGGGAGAGGCAAATGCCAAGGACTGGGTAAGTCCCCAATCTCTAGCCGAGGTGATCTGTTTTCTGGCAGGGGAAGGGGCGAAAGACTTGCGCGGGGCGGCAATTCCCGTCTATGGTTCCCTGTGAGTGTTTTTTTGTCTTCGGGCTGATACACTGATGACGGCGCTCGCTCTTGCTAAAAATTGGGGTTAATTTATGCTTATTCCGATTCTTATCAGTCTTACTATCTTACTTTTATCCTATCTGCTCGGTTCGATTCCCACGGGTTATTTAATCGGTAAATACAGCAAAGGTATCGATATTCGTGACTATGGTTCCGGTTCCACTGGGGCCACCAATGTGTTGAGAACTCTGGGAAAATCTGCCGGGGCGATGGTGTTATTAATTGATATGTTAAAAGGAATGGCGGCGGTGGCCCTGGTACGAGGACTATATTTTATGGATGTCAATCCTCTCCCAGAAAGTTGGTATTATTGGTTAATTATCGGGGCAGCATTGGGGGCAATCATCGGTCATAGTAAATCGATTTTCTTGAATTTTAGCGGTGGTAAATCCGTCGCCACCAGTTTAGGGGTTTTATTGGTGATGAATCCCCTAGTGGCTTGCGGAACTTTGGCGAGTTTTTTAGTTATTCTGGCACTTTTCCGGATTGTTTCTTTAGGTTCGATTATCGGGGCGCTGGTGGTGAATATTTTAATGGTTGTTTTGGGTCAACCTCTCCCCTATATTTTATTTAGTTTGATGGGGGGAATCTATGTGATTGTTCGTCATCAGGGTAATATTAAAAGATTGTTGGCAGGGACGGAACCAAAAATAGGTCAGAAAGTACAGCAATCATCGGAAGTAAGTTAATAACTTTCTCAAGTCAGAATAACCACTGTGAAATGAAGTTGACGGCTCATCAGTTCTTTTATGAATAAGCTAAGACGCATTTTAACCGCCTATCCTTAGATTAGCTAAATCTCCCCCCGACGTCGGGTAGGGTTGGGGGGGTGTTGCCTCTTTCCCCATCTCAACAAGCAATCTTGTCTTTGAGGTTTAATTAAGACTGTCTGCTGTGGTTTTTAACCAAAGGATAAAACTATTAATATCTTCTTGGACTTGTAGCCATGTATTATAATAGTTATTAACCAGATTTTCTAGTTTTTGTTTTTCCAATTCAAAACCGTAGATATTGCGAACAACGTGCCGAAAGCTTAGGTATTCATTAAGTTTATGCACGGTATCTTCTCGTAATACAGCAGGACGATAATCTTGAGGTTTGCTCATACGATTTAATAGCCTTCTATGCCAGTCATAACTAGATGGTAAGCCACCATTTAACTCAGAAGCGATAATTTGAAAAATTCGTTCACATCCTGTATAGAAGTTATGGAGTTTTAGGGCTAAACTTTCGGCACAAATATGGGCTAGTGCCGGGTTGGTTAGCATTTCCGCTTGAACTAAACGCATTTGGCTTTCTAGCCGATTTAATCTATTAACTTCAGTGGCAATATCAAGGGCGATTTCTTGTAATTCACTGGCACTCATCGGACGCATAAAGACATTCTCCTGTTTGCAAAACTCTTTTAAGAAAATGAGGTTCTAAGTCTTCTATAGGCTTTAAATCAATCCAGCGAGCGCTAATTAAATTAACTTTTCCTAAAGCTTGAAAAAAACTTTCTGGGGGTATGCCAGCCACTGCTAGATCAATATCAGAAGTTTCCTGAAATTTACCTTTAACTAGAGAACCAAACAGGATAATTTTTGTAATTGGGAAATTTTCTTTTAAATAATCAATAACTGGCGGAAGATTTTTCCTTGCCTCTTGAGCTAATTTTTGATTATATTCCTGCTGTTCTTTTTGGCGTTTTTGCCAGTATTCAAGATAGGGATTATTAACCGACATAATCATTATAATATCGAGGATTTAGCTTAACTTTCTGCCCATTGTTCAAAGAAAATTTGAATATCTTTTTCTAAGTTTCTGTAGATTTTTCTTGCCCTGTCTAAATTAACTTTCAATTGCTCATAATCAATATTTGTGCCGTAGGCATGACGAAAAAAGTGCCGAAATCCTCGCAAACTATTTAACAAAGCGGCGGTTTCTGAAGAAATAAAAGCAGGACGAATTCCGGGGATAGGGACAGTCATTCTGTTTAATAAGGCTGTATGCCATTGCCGAGTATCGGCAATATGATTTTCAAAACAGGTAGCCACTATTTTAAGTAAATCCTCAGTGGCACTGTATAAATTATGGATTTGATAGGCAATGCTTTCCAGGCGAATGACATCATCGGGATTAACACCTTCGGCTCTAACAGCTAGTTTACCATCGATCGCTTTGATTAACTGTAATTGAGCATTTATATCAGCTTTCAACAGGATTAGTTGTCGGTTGTCCATAAAATTCCTTCTTCCCGAATTCGGTGGGCAAAATGACAGTTTTTCAGCAGAATAATATCCACCTCTCTCCCCAGATAATAGGACAGAATACTAATAGCCTCAAAGTGCAGTGCGGGATTGATATTTTCGACGGCAATATCCACATCAGAACCGGGGTGAAATTTATAGGGACGAGTCACGGAGCCAAAGATATAAGCTCGATTAATTCCGTATTTTACAGCATTTTCATGAAGCCATTGTTGAGTTTTCGCCAGCAGGGTTTGTCTTTGCTGTTCTCTTTGAATATCTTTTTCTTTGAGGATTTTATCGAGTTCTGGGGTAGGAAAAGCGCTCATGGGCTTATTTTACCATTGAGTTTAAGTAAGTGGTTCTAATTAAATAGAAGATAGATTGTGCCTTCGATCCCCCCTAACCTTGATCAGGGGGGTGCCGAACTGTTTGGTACTTTATTGATGACGACAATGCCCAATTAGCAAAGGTTTGAGCTATTACCACTACCATAAAATCACTACCTATCTTGATTTAGAGGATTTTTTCTAAACCGTAGACGAGGGATTGCAGCTGAGTAACTTTGCGGATAGAGAGGAGAACCCCCGGCATATAACAGGAGCGATCGCTGGTATCATGACGAAGGGTATAGATTTCCCCGGGGGAACCGAAAATGACTTCCTGGTGGGCAATTAAACCGGGTAAACGCACGCTATGAATACGGATGTTCTCAGCAGTTAAACCGCCTCTAGCGCCGGGGATAGTTTCTTTTTCGGAAACTTGGGCAGCATTAAAGGTTTTACCTAATTCTGCCAGTAATTCGGCGGTTTTGAGGGCCGTTCCACTGGGTGCGTCTGCTTTTTGATTGTGATGCAGTTCGATAATTTCCAGATGATCAAAGTAGCGGGATGCTTGCAGGGCAGCCTGTTGTAGTAAAACCATGCCAATGGAAAAATTGGGGATAACTAAACAGCCGGTGCTGGCTTTTTCGGCAAATTCGGCTAAATCTTGTAGTTGTGCCGGCGATAATCCCGTAGTTCCCACCACGGGACGCACTCCATAGGCGATCGCACTGCGGGTATTGTCATAAACACCGTCGGGATGGGTAAAATCCACCATCACCCCTTGCACTTTTTCCTGAGTTGCCAGGACTAAAACACTCTGCAAATCCTCGAGAATCGGCACTTCTAGGGGTTCACAACCGGCCACTTCCCCCACATCTTGACCTCGAAAAGCTGGATTTCGATCCACTGCACCCACTAAGATCATATCGTCGGCACGAGCAACGGCTTTAATGACTTCCCGTCCCATTTTACCGGCTGCACCGTTGACAACTACAGGAATCGGTCCTCTATTTTCGGTCATGGTTAATTATTCTCCTTATATATAACCTGAGTTCGGGATAAGAAAAGGGAGAAGTGATCTGCTGAAAAACAGAAAACCATTCAGCCACCTTGCCCTAGGGTTAGTATAGATGCTTTATTCTGTCCTGTCGATGATTTTTGCCAATAATTTGCACCTCAATGCTCAAAAAGCTTACTTGCTTATGGACTGAAGACTCGACAACGAAAAATAAGCTTATGTCTGGGGGAAATTATGACGATTTTAATCGCTTTTCATACGGCGGATTCAGGCTCAGTCTGGTACATCTTCTCAGTGGAAAGGCTTATCCAATAATACTAAATCCGGTTATTAAAAACTGATTATTTAGGGTTTGCTGAATAATGGTAAAACCCTTTTAAAATAAGGCTTTTGACCTGTTAAAATCCGATGTTCATGCTGCGAAAATCGGATTGGGACCATCAAAAACCTTGCATTATCCTTATTGTAGTACATAAGT
>NZ_JAPZQJ010000017.1:0-1431 GCF_027530405.1 Microcystis sp. LE19-41.2A
AGCAATTTCGACGATTAACTCTGGCGCACCTTCGACATAACCATCCTCACTAATCGTTGATTGTCCACCATTTTTAATTCTTAATAGTGCATCGGGTTGAGGTTCATTGTCCGCATCAAGACGTACCGTACAATTATCGCCTAATTGCAGATTGGGAGTAAAGGCTTTATAGACACTTAGCCAACCTATAATATCAGCATGGGGTTCACCATGGTTCTTAATTCTGAGAGGAGAAGCCATAATATAAACAATTCCTTCAATCAGTTCTGCCTTTTTCAGATTTGGCATAGCATTATATCTACGCTCAAATTCACGACGAGTAAGCTTGTCTCCATTTTCTAGGCGTGGAATTGTTTGAGGAGACTTGGCTAAGGTAATGGGTTCGACGGTAATCATGGGGGTTAATTTGCCTAATTAAATACTTGAGAAACTTTTAAATTGAGTTGATTAAATATAGAGGATTTTACTAAGTCATCATTGCTAAAATTACCAATTTCTGTATAAGTATTTTCTCTTAATTCTAAGACTAAAATGGTTTGAGTTTGAGGATCAACTATCCAGTATTCGGGAATCCCACAATCTTGATATTGGCTTCTTTTAGCGATGTAATCTCTCTCTCTTTGGATTTCTCCGGGGCTAACGACTTCAATGACTAATAAGGGGGGTGCCATGGTAAGAAGAATCGTATTTCTCTGGGAGAGTAATTGAATATGTTCTTCTCGAATAATGGTTAAGTCAGGGTAACGGTTTTTCGGTTCGCCTCTCACTTCTAATTCTAAACCATGTCCTCTGACTCTCCGATGTCCAACAAGGGAGGCAAATTTGAGAAAAAGAAAGTTAGCGATTTCAAAGTTAAGTCCTGATTCTGGCGGCATTTCTACCAATTCTCCGTTAAATAATTCATAGTGTTCCTCTGAATTATCCTCATAATGTAGATATTCAGCGAAGGTTTGAAAGCGGGGTTTTGTGGTTAACATAATTTCTCATCTCTTTTTGTTGTTTAATTGATTTTTATGGCAACCAAGAGCGATCTAGTAATTGTTCTAGTGAGTAAGGACATTGAGAGGGAAAAATCACAGTATTCACTGTTTTGATTTTGACAAAACCTAACGCATCTTGGTAGATCGAGTTTAATTCTTCCTCTAAATAATTGTGGAGATTGGCTGTCATTTTTCGCCCTAATTGAGTACGGAAGTTATAAATTTCTTCCTGCCAATGAATTGTATTATATTCTGCTTCCTTTGTCCAGTATTGCAGTAATAATAAATGGCGGATAACCTGTTCTAAAAGACTGGCTACCGCATTTTTCTTTTCTTTGCCCAAATCCTCTAATTCCTCGATTAAATGTTCTAAGTCTAGTTGTGAAAATTGATGATTTCTGAGTAGGCTAACGGTTTCTCCTAGCCATTGAGAGTCATCAATCTCATAGAG
>NZ_JAPZQJ010000108.1:0-13834 GCF_027530405.1 Microcystis sp. LE19-41.2A
TGATATCAGCGAGACTTGGAAACTATCTCATCAAATTAGTTCCCCCATAGAACCCCCTTGAGCCATCTGGCACACTTTTCTCTTTTTGTCAAATTTTATGTTAAGAAAGATGTGACTAATGGATAGCTTATTAAGGGGGGACTAAGGGGGGATCGGCACCCCCCTTATCAAGGGGGGCAGGGGGGATCGAACCTAAAATCCATTTTTAATTTAATTATAACCAGCTACTTAAGCAAGCGAACAAATGAATCAAGCAGAATGCACTTCCTAAAAAGCTATAGTCGCTTTGATCGCATTTCTGTTATCTTCTTCTTACCGTCATTAAAATAAGTATCCATGGACAAGTTTTTACTAACCTTATTAAGCATAGCAAGTTTATTGGCCGTCGCGATGGCTACCCCTAGCATTGCCAGTCCCGCATCTGGAACGACGAACTTGCAACTAGCTCAAAATCCTAACTGTAACAATCCCCAGACTCAAAGCCAAATGAACATTTGTGCCAGCATCGCTTATCAAAACGCCGATCGCAAGTTAAATCAAGTTTATCGACAACTACTGCCAAAACTGTCAGCTGCTCGCAAACAAAAATTAATTACCGCCCAACAAGCTTGGATTAAGTTTAGAGACAGCAGTTGCGAATTTGAAAGAAGCGCCTATGAGGGAGGCTCTATAGCTCCCATGATTTACGGTAATTGTTTGGCAGCTGTCACCGAGCAGCGTACCAAAGATTTGCGGAGATATTTAGAAGATAGCGATCTCTAAGTCAGAATCGCCGTTGATATTACCGATAATTCCTTAGACGTTTACTGCACAACAGCCTAAGCGGGTGAGGGGAATCGAACCCCTATCATTAGCTTGGAAGGCTAGGGTTTTACCACTAAACTACACCCGCATTTTCTTAGCACTTTCGTTAGCATAACACGAATTGCCGATTTTTGCAAGTAGGGATTTTCAGCTTGTGAATCGCCCCTAGATGGTCATAGATTGCCTAAAAATCCCGATCGCTCGGTTATTTCCCCGATTTGGCTAAAAGTTTTCTCCACGCGATCGAGGTCTAGTTGGGAGAAATTATCGATCGCCCAGTTGGACACTCTCTGCATAAAATGGAAGGGATAGGTATGAGCGATTCCCACCACCTGCATTCCCGCTCTTTTTGCCGCTTCGCAACCGACAAAAGTATCTTCAATCACCAGACATTCCCAGGGTTGCAACTGTAGATTAAAATTCCAACGATTGAATCTTTCTACGGCCAGTAAATAACCATCCGGTTGAGGTTTACTGGTGCTGATATCATCCCCGGTGACAATGACACTAAAGTAATCCCCAAGGCCCGTCTGTTGCAAGATCGATTCTACTTCCGAGCGTATTGCTCCCGTCACCAAACCGATTTGTAGATCCCTGGCCTTAACCCGTTTTAAAAAAGAGTATATCTCTTCATAAATAGGAAGTTTCTCTAATTTTCCTAATCTTTCTCGGTATAAACTCGCTTTTTTGTTAATTAACTTGGTCAGATACTCCTCGGTTACTTGACGACCGCGACGGGTGAGAACATTACGCAAACAGACGCGATCGCTTCTTCCCAGACATAACTCCGCAAATTCCGACCCTAGGGGCAGTAAATTTTCCCCGATCAAGATTTCATTGATTAACTCTTGATGGATCGGTTCATCATTGATGATCACCCCATTAAAATCGAACAGAACAGCCTTTAACATCAATCTTAGACAGAAAAGCTAATAAATACTCAGTGTTCTTGATTATACTAAAGTTTTTCGTCGGGGCCGGGTGTGGGTAAGCTAAGACCCATTTTCCCCCAATCCCCCAACTCCCCTCGACATCGGGGGGGTCGGGTAGGGTTGATTCATGAATCAACCCTACTGTGAATCAACCCTACTGTGAATCAACCCTACTGTGAATCAACCCTACTGTGAATCAACCCTACTGTGAGAGCAAAAACCAAAAATATAACAAAAGAATTTAGGCCATTGTTTCCGATACCCAACGACGGAATAATTCCACAGCAATCCGATAACGGGAGTCTTGGCATTCGATGACATGATGATTTTCAAGGGTTTTTAGGGCCCGGTCGAGAGTTGTGGCAGTTAGTCCGGTGCTGGACAGTAAATCTGCCCGGGTTAATCCTTGCAGATGGGGAGAAAGAACTATTAAAATTTCCTGTTGTCCGGCCGCATCTTGTTTAGCCTGTTTCCAGACACCCGTAAAATAATAATTCCCCCTTTGGAAAAACTCAGCATCGATGGCTTTTTCCACATCTTCCACCTGAAAACGAATATCTTGGGGACGTTGCAACTCAAAGACCTGTTTATTATAAAAACGTACCAGATGAAAGCCGATCAGTTGTACTAGATAGGGTTGACCGTGGGTAAGTTGATAAATTTTGTCCAAAGCGGATGGGGTATAGTCTAGGGGAAAATCCTCGTCTTCCCCAACGGGATTAGCGAGGATAACGCGAGTGGACTCAGGAGAGAGGAAACTGACCGGAATCGGGTAAACACTGCCAAAAAAAGGATGAAAATAATCGGCAGTCATCTCCTCTAGGGTATGTAATCCGGCAAAAACAAAAGCTAGACGCGGACTACTCTGGACAAGGGAACGCAGATAGCCGAGGAAATTCCGGGGGAGGGTATTCGCTTCGATTAAATCCTCAATTATCTCGAACTCATCGAGGGCAATAATTAAACCGGTTTTAGCTTTTTCCGGCAGAATCTGGCGCATCAGACGGTCTAAATAACGATTAAAATACATTTCTGGATGTTGGGAGATTTTTTCCTCTTCTGGGGCATCAATTGCCAAAGTTTGGGCGATTTCCTCAGCCATAGTCAGGAGAACTTCGGCTAGGCTGGTTACTGTGGCCAAGCGCTGTAAATTAATGTAGATAACCGAGACATCTGGTGGAAGATATGCCTCCAGATTGCGTAGAATCGAAGTTTTACCCATGCGACGATGACCATAGAGAACCACGGAGGATAGGTTATCTCCGGACCACATTGACTGAAGTTCCCGCAGGATATCCTCACGACCAACAAAGCGTTTACCGATCACCGGATCACCGATAATGTAGGGATTAGGAATCGGTTGGGTAATAGTTACCGTTCCCACCGTTTTCGCGATGGATGTGCTAATTTCTGCCCATTTTTTGGCGATAGAAAGGATTAATGCTTCTTCTGCTGAGGGTAAATTGGCCGCCTGTTGGTCGGTTATATCCCTTAATTCCCCGATAATCCGATTAAGAGCGAGGGATCTGGTCTGTTGGGAGTAACTTCTCTGGACTAAAGCCATTTCTGTGATAACTAGATTTAAACTGCTGATAGCTTGCCAAGTTTGCGGACGTAATGACGGTTCTGCGGCAATGGGGGCAACCTCCAGGGAAGCGATACTATCGGGAGTTGCTGCCTGACTAAATCGGTGTAAAGTTTGGGCGAGGCTATACATTTCTTCCCCGTAGGCGAGGGAACGTACCACAGCAAAGGCTTTTTCGGCTTTTTCGGTGTCCCGTTGGTGAAGATACCAAAAACCGGCGGCAGCGGCGCGAGCAGGGGTATCGAGACGGATTTTGCTGCGAGGAAAAGAAAACAGTTTCGCCGACGCATATTTTAACAATTGCCAATCGGAGGTATTTTCTGCCAGACGGGAGATGCGATAGATAATTTCTGCCTCTGGGAATTGCGATAAAACGCGGTTAACGGCGACAAGGACAGGAATAAACTGGCGGCTGTACTGAAGGTATTGATTGAGGTTATTAATAGCTGTTTCCCAGTCTTGCTGTAACCATTGTTGTAGAGTCGAGGTTAACCCCGGCAGCGGTAGAAGGGTAATACGGGGAAAAAGTCGCCCTTGGGGACCGGCCAAAAGCCCGATTAGCCAATTATCAGGACGGAAAAAGGCGAATATAAACCCCACGCCGGACCCCACGCCCGACAACACGCCAAACAACACGCCGGACGCCACGCCCGACAACACGCCAGACACCACGCCCAACCACACGCTGAACACCACGCCGAACCTCACGCCGTACAGCACGCCGTACAGCACGCCCAACCACACGCCCAACACCGCGCCCGACACCACGCCCGACACCACGCCCAACCACACGCCCAACACCACGCCCGACACCACGCCCGACACCACGCTCAACACCACGCTCAACACCACGCCCAACACCACGCCGTACACCACGCCGAACACCACGCCGAACCCCACGCCCAACACCGCGTCCCCCCAATCAACAGAAAGTCCTAAATTTGCCGCTATGCTACAGATAATGAGAGGGGTAATTACAGTTAAGAGAAGACCCTGAATACCTAGACGCAATTGTACGGGATGGTCGCGGAGAAATTGCCTTGTATTGCGCCATGTTTTCTGTTCTGTTAATTTATCGCCGCCGCCTCTCGTTTCCACATACCAGCGCACTGCTTGGGGAAAATAAAACACCCAGTACAACAGCAAAAGATAATCAAAAGGATTCCATAAAGATAAATCGCGTTTGAGTTTAGGAGCGAGATTAATTCTGGGGACGGTGCTTTCCTTCATAATTTTTATCTCTAGCTATTTACCCGGTGATGGTTTATTAAGTAGTTAGGTGTTACTCAAGGTAGGGTTGATTCATGAATCAACCCTACTATTCAGCACCCCCCTTATCAAGGGGGGTAGGGGGGATCAAACCCCCTTATCAAGGTAGGATCAAACCCCCTTATCAAGGTAGGATCAAACCCCCTTATCAAGGTAGGATCAAACCCCCCTTATCAAGGGGGGTAGGTAGGATCAAACCCCCCTTATCAAGGGGGGCAGGGGGGATCAAACCCCCCTTATCAAGGTAGGATCAAACCCCCCTTATCAAGGTAGGGTTGATTCATGAATCAACCCTACTATTCAGCACCCCCCTTATCAAGGGGGACAGGGGGGATCAAACCAAAAATTAAATCAACTTATTGTTTAGTTATAACCTAAGTTCGGGATGCTGAGTTATTGACTTTGGTTTGATAAAGTTTAAAACAATTTTGCATCACCTCTCGCGGCTTTCCTTGACTTTGCCTAACAAGAGAACTTATTTCCTCCTCAGTAAAAGTCACTCCAGTTTGAATTAGACGATGACTAATAAACTCTTTAATTTTAGCTTCATCCCATAATTTAATCGGAAATTGTTGACAAATTCCCTCGAAAGGTGAATCACCTCCTTTGTTATCAGGAAATAAAACATCAAGGGGACGATTAGCCGCTACTACTAATCTTAAAGGTGGATCGGGACGATTAGCTAACTCTCTTAATTGACTTCTAAGCTGATAGCTGAAATATTTTTGAGTCATATTATCTACCACATCCAATAATAACAGGATTTTATGTTTTTCTAATTCCCTAGTTAATCTAGTTCCTTTGAGCGGTTTATCGTAATTCGCAGCTATACCAATCTGATGACATAATTCATAATAAAAATCCTTATCTCCTGCTAATCCTTCTAAGTTTAGATACAAGGGTTGTCGATGACTAAGTAAATACTCCCTTGCTTGATGGTAAATTCCCCAAAGCAGGGTGGTTTTTCCCGTTCCCCTTTCCCCGATAATAGCAGCACTACTGCCGGAATTTAAAACCTCAAAAATATCTTTAATTTCTTGTTCTCGGCCAAAAATCTGCTGAATTTCTTTAATACCTCCGGAAGTGGGTTTAAAAGGATTATGGGCATTTTTTTGGGGTTGTAATTGCGGAAAATATTTAAAAATAGTCTGAACTGGAATCGCTCTTCCTCCTAAATCACTGTACTCATCTCTGGTTTTATTCACCACTCCGCACACTTTCCCCGTGCGTAAATTTAACAGAGGTGAACCACTAAAACCGGGTTGTACTTGCCCTAATTTAAACTTGATTAGGGGGTTTTCATCCCCCGTTAAACCTATATACTCAAAGTCACTAGGATCACCGTTCGGATAATCGTTGGTATAGCCAAAAGTGTATAATTTATCTGTTAATTGTAAATCGTGATCAAAATCGACATATTTGTGATCTAAAGACGAGTTTAATTGTAAAAGAGCCAGATCGATCCCGTCTAGATTCGGCAAGTCGATAATTTTAGCCCCAGAAATTTGACCTTGCCAAATTATCTCGATAGTCTCGTTATTATCCCGCGCATCTTTTACCACATGAAGACAGGTCAAAATTAACCCTTGTCCCACAAAAAAGCCTGTTCCTGACCCATAGATTAACTTTAACCTGACAGTGTACGGGGGTAGAGATTCCGGGGTAAGCATTTAATCAATTTATCCTCCCCATTCCAGAGTAATTTTTAAATTTCCCTTTCCTTCACCTTCCACAATTAAAGCGGTTAGTTTACCAGATTTTACCCTGACTTCTACCCCAAATTCTACGGTTGCCTTTTTGGGCTGCACTTTACTTATCGTAGCAGCGATCGATTCAGTAACTGCCTCAATTGTATCAGCGACACTTTGAAAGTCAAATATTTGATCGGATACTTCCCGTTCACCACCGAAACTTCTCGCTTCCACTAACATGGTGACATTTTCTTTAACTTTCACTGAAATAATCTCAGATCTAGATTCTGGCATAAGGCTCCTCCAATGACCCGTTTATGGTTTTCTCGATTGCTTCTCGGACAAACTTATAGCGGAAGTAAAAAGGCTTATATATATTTCGGCACGGATTCCCATTATAATAAAAAGTATAGGTCAAATCGAGGGATTTTGTCAAGTCTTTTTTGCCACTAATCTATATAATTTTCGGGTTGCCTACCAGTCATTGCCCTGAAAAAAATTAGGTTCCCCTATTTGTGCCACGCAACGGAGGGGGTTATAAGGAATAAAACCCCGATAGAGACAGACATTGCTGCGATTTTTGTCAATTGTTTTCGCTCTAGAACGAACTAATAAATTAAGTCTCTTGCCAGATAAGGATTTAGTCAATTTATGCCCCCATATCGAACCATACCAAGTAACGAAGAGCCTTTCAGTTTTTCTATTAAGCTCAACATATATTTGAAAGTTTGGCGGTCACTCCTCATTTTACCTGACTGTGATCGCTTTTACTTTTGATATTCTGATGGGAGAATGAAACAGCCCTAGGAGCGCATTAGCTTTTCGGTGGGATGCTTATACGCGATTGTTCATATTTTTGTACCAATTTAAGAGTCACTGATAATTGCTGATTGTCGGTATTTCTGCAAATGTGAGATGTACCCATCAAAAAGTAGCAGCGATTGGAGTGATTGGGGGGAAAATTCCGGGACTTTTTCCCTGAAAATTAGGTAATTGGCCACCTCAAAACCGGTAAAACCCCACACCCCACACCCCACACCCCACACCCTGCCCCCAGGAAAAACTTTTTCAGCAGACCCTATTTAGTCAGTTAAATCTACATTTCGTAGCCAAACTTATTGGCATCTACTTCTTGTAAATTAATATCGATTAAACCGTATTCTGACCAGCGTTGGGAAACCTTGACCGCCATGGCCGGATCCGACTCCAAAGGTTCCCCCCACTGGTGGTCCGTTTCGGGATACATTTTTGTCGTGGCATCAATTCCCATTCTCCCCCCCAAACCGACCTTTTCGCTGGCAAAATCGAGGCTATCAAAGGGGGTTTCCGGGAGAATAAACACATCGCGAACCGGATCCACTTTAGAACTAATTGCCCAAACCACTTGCCGGGGGTCGCGAATATTAATCTCCTTATCGACGACGATGACAAATTTAGTATAGGTGAACTGGGGTAAGGCACTCCAAAAAGCTAAGGCCGCTCGTCGCGCTTGTCCGGGATAGGCTTTATCAATGGAGATAATCGCCGCTTTATAGCTTAAAGCTTCCATCGGTAGGAAAAAATCCCTGATTTCTGACACCTGTTGCCGTAAAATCGGTGTATAAATACGATTAAGTGCGATCGCCATCATCGCTTCTTCCTTGGGAGGACGACCGCTAAAAGTGGTTAAATAAATGGGGTCGCGACGATGGGTCATGCAGTGGAAATGAATCAGAGGTGAATCTTCCACACCGCCATAGTAACCCATGTGATCACCAAAGGGTCCATCTGGCAATACCTCTCCGGGAGTAATTGTTCCTTCGAGGACGATTTCTGAGTCGGCCGGCACTTCCAAATCGAGGGTTTTACACTTGGCTAACTGTACCCCAGAACCGCCGTACAATCCCGCAAACAGCCATTCTGAGAGATCTACGGGGATAGGAGTGGCAGCGGCCATGATAATCAGAGGATCAACCCCTAAAGCGATGGCTATTTCTAATTTTTTGCCCATCTGTGCCGCTTTTCGCAGGTGACGCGCCCCACCGCGCACGGATAACCAGTGGACGGTCATGGTATTGTGAGACTGTAGCTGTAAGCGATAGACACCGACGTTAGGGGTTCCCGTTTCGCAATCTTTAGTAATTACTAGCCCTAAGGTGATAATCTGGCCTGCATCGCCAGAATAGGGGCGAATCATCGGAATTTTCTTTAAATCTACCTCATCCCCCTCTAAAATCACCTGTTGACAGGCAGGGAAAAAGTTACGGTTGGGTTTGGCTTTCAGGACATCAAATAAAACTTTACCAAAATCGATCGCTTGGGAGAGTTTTTTCGGCGGTTTCGGTTGTTGCAAGAGGGCGAGTTTTTTGCCTAAATCTTCCAATTCTTCGGGTTTATTCAGGTTCATCGCCCAACAGATGCGTTCTACGGTTCCCATCAGGTTAATAGCGACGGGAAACTCGGCCCCTTGCACGTTTTCAAACAGTAGGGCCGGCCCCCCCACCTGTAGCATCCGATTAGCGATCTCGGCAATTTCTAAATCGGCAGAGACCGATGCACTAATGCGGCGTAATTGGCCACGATCTTCTAAAAGCTTAATAAATCCTCGTAAGTCTCTAGCCATGATGAAGAAATGTAAATAAATCCCTGTCTCTATTATCTCTTAGGGCGGCAGTTTCGGTGGGGGATAGTCACCGGTTTGAGAGTTGGAGGCGATTCTCGTCTAGAATTAAGTAAAAAAATCCCCATCTTGCCGGGGTCATTCCTACCCCTAAGTTTATGCTTATTCAGCCCAGAGGTCAACATGATTAAGGATATTGAAATTAGTAATTTTAGATGTTTTGAGCATACCAAAATTGAAGGTTTTGAGCGAGTTAATTTAATTGGTGGTAAGAACAATTCAGGGAAAACTGCCCTGTTAGAGGCAATATTTTTGTATAGTTATCCCTATCCAAATACTATTCATCCCTACATCAGAGGAATCATTCGTAGGCAATCTTTAGCAGTTGTTCGGGCTGTTCCCAAAAATGCTTGGGATGATTTATTATTCAATCTTGATAGAAAAAATATTATTGAGTTAAAAGGCTCCCAATCTAATCAAGGGGATAAATTGGTAAAAATATCGATTTCTGGTTCTCTTAAAGATAGTGTTCTAGGCATCTCTGAAGACTGGCAAAAATTATACGATTTTATTGCTAAAGATAAATCAGTTATTTCTATCTTAAATATTCACACAAGTTTTGACCATGATCATGACTCAAATGATGAGCAAATGAACTATTTTTTAATTGCCAGTTCTAAGGAGATACTAGCTTTACCTAATGGGGGTGATGAGGAACCAGTAATCATTGCCGCATCTGTCAATAAATCTTTGCAAGAATTGAGCGAGGCCTATACTAAAATAGTTTTTAATGAACAGGAAGAAGAAGTGCTAAAAGCTCTACAAATTCTCGATCCGTCCATTGAAAAAATAGAAAGTTTTTTTCTGGGTGAACCAAATTTATATCTGAAAATAAAAGAGAGAAAACGCCTACCCATATCTCTGTTTGGTGAAGCTATTAATCGTCTGATAGAGATGATTTTTGCTCTACTCATCAATCCTAAAAAAATTATTTTTATCGATGAAATAGAAAATGGTCTTCACTATACTGCTTACCCAGATATTTGGAAAACTTTATTCCGATTAGCTATCGAACTAGATAGCCAAATTTTTGCCACAACCCACAGTTTAGAGATGATCCAAGCTTTTGCCGATGTGGGGTTAGAATATTATCCAGAACAGGGGGCCTATTTTGAACTAGCAAGGAGTCCCAGAACTGATAAAATTATTGGTATTAAAAGACAATTAAGCACTTTAGAGTACGCCTTAAAACATGGCAATGAGGTGAGAGGTGAGTAACTTATTAATCGTCGAGAGCAAGAATGATAAAATTTTTATCGAAGCCCTAGTAAAATACTTAAATATTAACAAAATTCAGTTAGATAAACCGATTTGCTTTGAGGAAGATGACTATAAATGTTTACAGGGTTTAGATAAAGCTAAATTAACCAGCACTTTCGATGAAATTAAGGCGACTCTTGGTAAAAAAGCTATCCCTAAAGTTGGTATTATTATCGATCAAGATTCTGATACTAAGACAGAGCGACTAAATTGGCTTAACGATTGTCTGAAAAAGGTGTATCCAGAAGCGGAAGATATTAGGGAAACCAGTCAGCTTTATAGATTGACAACAATAGAAGATCAAATCACAGAATTTGCTTGTTATTTTACCAATGTGGAAGGACAAGGAGAACTAGAAACAGTTCTCAAGAAGATTAAAAATCAAGATTCCACCTATGCGGATTGTTTAGAAGACTGGAGAAATTGTTTAAACAAGCAAGAAAAATCGATTAAAGACAAAGATTTTGATAAGTTTTGGATTAGTAACTATTTACGATTTGATACCTGTTCCACAGAAGACAAAAAACAAGCTGGCAGGAAATGCAGTATGAATGGATTTGATTATGTTATGAAAAACAAACGTCATATTTGGAACTTTGAGCATGAGGTATTAAATGAACTCAAAGAATTTTTACAACTATTTGCTGTCTAATCAAAAATCCCCCTAGAAATCTAGAGGGATTGAGAGATATATGGAGGGCAATTTAGAAGTAAATTGTACCACCCCAGCGCTCGTCTAGACGGGGAGCAACCAACATATAAGCGGCGACGTTATACACATCATCTTCGGTCAGATTGCGTAATTCTGGGAAGATATCCGGACGGCTAACATTGGGATGGAGTTCGCTGAGATCATCTTCACCATCGTAACTGGTGGGATGTTCTAGATAATCAATCAATGCTAACAGATTATCTCTGGGAGGTTCCGCTTTTGCCAGATCGGCCAGACCCAAACTGACGTTATTATTAGTTTTGGTTTTACCTTGCAGGTGACACTTAGTACAATTGGCGACAAAAAGTTTCTGTCCTTCCGTCGCTTGTTCAGAAGTCAAAGTCACCGATTCCCCTGCGTCATTGAGGGTGATGGTGAGGGTTTTTTCATTGAGTTCTAAGGCACTAGCGCCGTTAAGATTGAATTGTAATACAAAAAAGACTACAGCGATCGCTGCTACAATCAAACGTTTGATCATTGTTCTCCTACTCGCAATTGTTCCAAGAAAGGGGATTTTAAGGTGACTAAAAAATTTTCTCCTCTGGGAGGGTATCGATCGATTCTAAGTGATCACGGACACCGAGAAGATCGCAGTTGGGAATAAAGTCAAGGGGACGTTTCCGTTTTAGAGGCGGTTACTCCTGAGCGTTGGGATAAAATCAGTGAGATAATTGCTTTAGCATCTTCTAGGGCGAGATTAGTCTGCCGATCTTTATAGGAGATGCCTAATTGGTCGCAAAGTGACAACACAGATTCATCGGCCAGATCGTACTCTGCCGCAATATCAGCGATCGATAGATCAGCAAAACCCATAGTCTAACACACCCACCAAGGATAGAGAATACTTATTAGTCACCATAATTATCATGCCATTGCCGGGGACATTCTTAACAGTGATCAGTGATCAGCAGTCAGGAGACAGGAGACAGGAGGCAGCTTTGTTCTCCCCATCACCCTACACCCCACACCCCACACCCCACACCCTACACCCTGCTCCCCACTCCCCCATCACCCCACACCCTCAAAATTCCCTAATTTTCCCGACTTTTGGACTATTTACTCCCTAAGATAGAGACTCGTGTAAACAAATTTAATTAAAATCGCAAAAAACCTGAAAAAATACTAAAATGTGATTAAGAATGTTATTTTTAGCGTTGTAAGGCTAAATCTTTCCCGATAACATTGTAATCATACCTCCACACTCTTTTGTACAAAGGGCTGCACCTTTGTTAACTTATGGATATACAACTGATCAACATCGGCTTCGGTAATATTGTTTCCGCTAATCGGGTTATCGCCATCGTTAGCCCAGAATCGGCTCCTATCAAACGCATCATCAGTGATGCTCGGGATAAAGGCTGTTTAATCGATGCTACCTACGGAAGACGGACTCGTGCGGTGATCATCACCGATTCTAGTCATGTAGTGCTGTCGGCCATTCAACCGGAAACCGTGGCTCACCGTTTCGTGGTCAACAAGGAAGCCCCTGTTAATAGTAGCAACTAAGTTATTAACCCCATGCAACCCGGTCAATTAATCGTCATTACTGGCCCTAGCGGTGTGGGCAAGGGTACGCTAGTACGGCATTTACTAACTCGTTTCCCTAACCTCTACCTGTCCGTATCCGCTACTACGCGCCCACCTCGACCGGGTGAAATTGAGGGGGAAGATTACTACTTTCTCGACCGTCCCAGTTTCGAGGAGAAAATGGCAGCCGGAGAATTTCTCGAATCGGCCGAATATGCGGGCAACTACTATGGAACACCCCAATCAGCGATCGCTGCTCAATTAGCAACAGGCCAGACCGTAATTCTAGAAATCGAATTAGAGGGAGCCAGACAGGTGTGTAAAAGCTTCCCCGAAGCGCGGAGAATCTTTATCCTACCCCCCACTTTCGAGGAATTAGAACGTCGTTTGCGCGACCGGGGCAAAGATGCCGAAACAGCGATCGCCCGTCGTCTAGAGCGCGCCCGAGAAGAATTGGCCGCCAGCGAGGAATTCCCCTATCAAATCGTCAACGATGACCTAGAAACCGCCCTAGATGCCATCGAGAAGATTATTTTTAGCCGTTAGCCATCCCATCAAGGGGCAGGAGGCAGGAGGCAGGAGGCAGGAGGCAGCCTTGAATCAGTTATCAGCTCCTGAAGGACGCAAAGCGCCCTAAAAAGAAAAAGAGAAACTAGGGGCAAGCCCTGATCTTCTAAATCTGGAAGTATCCTGAACTCAAACCGGAGTAACAATGGTGTCATGAGACCCGATTATCAGCAAAGGTCCCTAGGAAAGAGGAAAAAAGAATTGGCGGCACGAGGATTAACTCGTGAACCCGTGGTCGAGAATCAAGTAAAAAACCGGCTCTTCGGTTTGTGTTATGCAACGGACGGGGGTTATAAGGGATGGAACCCTTATATAGAAAGGCATTTAGCGATTTTTGTTAATTGTTTTTGCTCTAGAGCGAACTAATCAATTAAGTCTCTTGCCAGATAACGATTTAGTCGATTTATGCCCCCCTATCGAACCATACCAAGTAACGAAGAACCTCAATAATTGATTTTTTCTGAGAAAAAAAATTACAATTCTTCACCTTGAGAAAAATCAATCATTGTAGCTATAGTCCCTACTGGCAATGGGTTTTAACTCTCTTTTCGTACCAACTTGTGTACTAAGAAAAAGGATAATGCAAGGTTTTTGAGAGTCCCAATCCGATTTTCGCAGCACTAACATCGGATTTTAACAGGTCAAAAGCCTTATCTAACAAGGTTTTTAGATTTATTCAGCAAACCCTAAATAGGGTCTGCTGAAAAAGTTTTTCCTGGGGGTAGGAGTCAGTAGCCGGTCGTCAGGAGTCGGTCGTTTCAGGCTTTGTTGCCCTTGTTTTTTGTACCAAGCGATGTACCACAAGAAGGATAATGCAAGGTTTTTGAA
>NZ_JAPZQJ010000560.1:0-10783 GCF_027530405.1 Microcystis sp. LE19-41.2A
TTTTGCTAATAAACATAGCAAAATTATAGATGATTTCCTGACCTAAGATCACATTTTATTCTTTTTTCCACTTCAATCTAAGAATTGAGAAAAAAGCAAAACTTTATATTATACCATAAAAAAATTATGCAAGAGGTCTAATTTCCGGTTAAACTTTCGATAAGTTTTTCAAGGTCATCATGCAGTGGCCGAAGCCGACCGATTCGAGTCCCCCTAGATAAATATCCCCCGTTTTATCTTGTTCCAGTGGTTTCCAGTTGTCCCAAACGTTATCATCGATCGGTTTAAGGGCAAGGGGAAAAGCGAGGACTGTTCCTTCTGGTATTGCCTCGACATTAAAAAAAGCTTTATTAGCCGCCACTTTCCGATCTTCTTCTAACTGCACGCGACTCTGACGATAGAGGGCCATATCGTGGATCATACCCATATCATTGTCATCGACCACCACGGCGGGCAGGTTTTTGAGGGGAAACCAGGGTGTTAGATCCCAATTCGGGTAACTCACCGTGATAAACCCCAAGTTGAAGAAAAGTACGGGGTCAGAGTTGTTTTTGGAACGGGTTTTTAGAGTTTGCGAGCCGGTGTACTCGGGGGGGATGTCTGCCTTCACGTCGGCAATGCGTTGGTAGCGTCGCAGTAAACTCGGACAACTAACCCAAACGATCGGTTGTCCGGGGCAGAAAACTGGCAGCCAGACGATCGAGGCGTGTTCTGGTTTGATAATCGATTCGTAATCGTAGTTTTCCTGTCGGTTTTTTTCTGCACCGCGGCCGTACCAGCGTTCCACTTCTTGTAACGCGCTCGTTTTGGCCTGTTCCGGGGGTTGCCCTTGCTTCTTGTATTGGCTTGTTAAACGGGCTAACATATCGGAGCGGAGACGACCGCGTAGGGAACTACTGGGGATTATGCCCGTTTGGGTAAACTGATCGCGAAAGATCAGGTTAAGGTTGCCGCTTTCTTCCCCGGCGGCGGCTCCCAGATGGAGTGGGGCAAGGGTTTCAATGATGCCGTAGGCTTTTAGATACATTCAATTCAATCCTTTTATTGTTAGCGGTAGAGATAGTCCACAGCCGATATGTTTGAGGGGAAACCCCTCTCTAGGAAACCAGTCTTCCGGCCAGTCCCACCACGATCGCCCGATCGGTTCTTCCAGCACATACACGCTTCCCGAAGGAACGGAATACCTACCCCGTCCCAAGCGTCCACCTAAACCGTAACGGTAGGGGATGGGTTTGTCGGTGAGCAGCAGTTGAACTGAGGGGAAATCGGGTTGTTCAGGAATTCGGGAGGAAAATCGTTTCGATCCCCAGATGGCCGGAGTAATCGTCGCAAAGGCCTGTTCGATTGGCTGTCTCAGCAATTGATAGATGGCCCAATCCGGTTTAATCTCAACGCTCTCGATCTCGACTAGATGATTTTCTCCGCCGAATTTATACCATCCCGGATCGAGGGGATGGGTGGCTAGATAGATCAAACAGGTTCCCTCCTTCATCTGCACGGCGTATTCTAAAAACAGACCGTCCTTCTCGACGGTACAGCGTCGATCGATCTCTAGCTTGGGATGTAGGATCGGGGTAAATTCCCACGGTGAGAGTTCCGCAAATCCTCTTTCGGCGATGTATTGCGCCGATTCTGTCCAATCTTCACTGGAAATCCAGGAAAATTCGGGTTCTATTGAGTCCTTGTCGCAATCTCGCTCCCAGACGACTTGTCGATCGGGTGCAGCTATGATTCGCCATTCGTCGGATTTCTTGGTGGCGATTATTTTCGTGCGGGGAATCGGGATATAGACGTTACGAAGACTATCGGTTTTGGCCCAGAAGGGGCCAGCGATGAAGAGGTTGTCTCTTAATTCCCGATGGCTATACTGATGGGTCGTTTTATTGGCGCTGAAAAATAGTCCGGATAGGGTGGCGGCATCGGGGGGAAATTTAGAGCCAGAACGTCCGACAAGGTTTTCCGGGGAGAGGAACGCGCCGGAACTGCCGTACATCATGCCGAGGGGTTTAATGATGATGAGATGGGAAAACATAAAATTTAAGCGGGAAAAGTTAACGAAGGCGGTCGGCAGTCCTGATGCCAAAGTTGACACCGCCAAGCCCGAAAATATTCTGATCCTAAATCCAGTTATTAAAAACTGATTATTTATTTCCCCTTTTGCATGAGTGCCTCTCCTGATATGTAGCCTATACTCAACGGATTTGGTATTAGGTAATTGACTCCCTGAAAATGGGTAAAACTCTACACCCTACACCCTACACCCCACACCCTGCCCCCAGGAAAAACTTTGTGCCGCAAACCCTAATTATGGCTAGTAAAAATCAAGAACAACAACATCCACAGGAAAGACTAGATCGCCCGATTGTTGATCAGCTGCTGCAATCAGAACCCAATGATTTAAACTTAGCTGAATGCGCTCGTTTACGCATACGTTATCAAAACTTTCCGGGAGCAAGAGAAATCCAAAGAGATTTAGATTTAATCCTAGAAAAATGGCAGTTAGATGAAGCTAGTTTATGGGCAAAAACTCGACCACTGCACAGTCACGGACAAGTGTATCAAATTCGCCAAACTGAGGAGCAACAGGATTGGAGTTAAATTGCCGCAGTTATCTTAATGGTGCGAGAGGAAAAATCAAACCTATAATTTGATTTTATCTAATAATCTCTGCAAAGGATTTTTGGGTTTGCTTGCTGGCGGATCTGCGGGGGGATTAGGATCATCTAGATAACGATAATATTTCCAGATATCCCAGTAGGGACATCCCGGTTCGATGCGAATTCCTGCCCAATGTAAATATTTTAAGGGCTGATTTAATCTCGGATCGATTAAGATATTCCCCTGACGTTGAAAATGAGGACTCCCCCCCCAATTTCCCGCTTGACAACCCGGAGCGCGGACAATATTAAATCGATTGGGAACTCGTTTGAGAATGGTATAATTAATAATCGGTTGATCGGAGGTTTTTTGAGAAAAATCAAAATATTCTGGATGAGCGGCACATTCTTGAAAAGCGCTATATAATTCCTGTTCTGAGAACAAATTCTTTTTACTAGCCCAAAAACCACCGTTAAACATCCCAGTTAGATCATTTTCTGTGAAGATTCCTTGTTCTAAAACAATCGGATTAAAAACATCAGTAATCCCTTTTTTGTGTTGGTAATCACAGCAGAGAAAATCGTAGGTATCGAGGAAATTTAGATTATCTATTATTTTTTCAAAAACTACGATATCCGTATCGATATAAAGAAATTGATCTAATTCTCCAAACCAACACACCTGCTTGCGAAATTGATTGGGACGAGCAAAGAATTTTTCTCCAAAAATATCATATATTTTCTGTGCCAATTCTTCCACCAATTGCAGATCGGGATAGAGAATAACGCCATATTTTTCTGCTAATAAATCGGCAATTTTTTGATAATTATTGTCGTAGGGAATCAAGATGACGGGAGAATCAGGATCGTACAAACGAATACTATTCATTAATGCGATCGCCTGCTCGATAACTCGATCATTAGCGGTAATGTAAATTCCTCGCTTCATAAATATCCTGGGGGTAAGAGTTAGAAATAATTATATAGGGTTTGCTGAAAAAGTTTGTTGGTGGGGTTAGGAGTCAGGAGTCAGGAGTCAGGAGTCAGGAGTCAGTAGCTGGTCGTTTCAGGCTTTGTTGCCCTCTTTTTTTGTACCAATTTATGTACTATGAGAGGGATAATGCAAGGTTTTTGAGAGTCCCAATCGGATTTTCGCAGCATGAACATCGGATTTTAACAGGTCAAAAGCCTTATTTTAAAAGGGTTTTACCATTATTCAGCAAACCCTATATAGCAGTTATCTTAATGGTGAAGTAGAAAGTTTTCCTTTTGGGGAGTCAGCCATCAGCTTTTTTCTCCCGATATCCCTGTTCACTGATAACTGATAACTGATCACTGATAACTGAATAGCTGATCAGCCTTTCTCTGTCAACTCTTAAGGAGTGGTGCGTTTGATTTTTGAATTGGCGAATAATTAAGGTTTGCTGAATAAATCTAAAAACCTTGTTGGATAAGACTTTTAGACTTGTTTTCCCTCAAAAAGTGCCGACCTTTGGAGTGATTGGGGGGAAAATCCCTGGACTTTTTCCCTGAAAATTAGGTAATTGACCACCTGAAAATCGGTAAAACCCCACACCCCACACCCCACACCCCACACCCTGCCCCTAGGAAAAGCTTTTTCAGCAAACCCTAATTAAGGAAATATCACCACTACTTAAACAGTTTTTTCTTAAGTTTAGCCAGAGAACTCTGTATCCATAATTTTTTAAGTCGCAGGGGTTCTAAACCTTCTATATCAGCCGGATAATGTTTTTTAATATCAAAGAAATCATTAATTTCTCTTAAAATTGTTTCAAAACGTGGTAGTAATTTTTCGGGATTATAATCATCGAGAAAATTAGCCGGTAAAGAATTAACGGGAAAATTACGGACATAATTAAGAATACGTTCCAGATCGTATTGACTGGAATAAGCCCCGATTTTTTGACAATTGAAACCGGGATCGAGATAATCGGCTAAGGCGCTATTAACGCTAGAAAATACCGTACAACCACAGGCTAAAGCTTCCAGGGGCGGTAAGCCAAAACCCTCCGTTAAACCGTTTACAGCCCAATATTCAGCCGAATCGTAGAGATAAACCCGACTGCGATTGAATAATCCCACTAAATCCTCCACATAGCTATCTAAAACCTTAACGCGACAGTGGGGACGGAGGGCGGGAACTAGACGATTGAGAAGATACTTTGAGGATTTGCGCCCCTGTACTAGGACATCGATATCTCTTTCTAAGCCTAAATTGAGAAATTCTGAGCCAATTTGATTAGGAAGATAGTAAATCAAAGCATTAGGAGCCTTTTCTCCCCAATAACCCATAGTATTACGGCTAACGGTGATAATTGGTATGCCGGAGGGTAAACGGAAGCCGTAACCTGTACTATGGGCATGATAGATGATATTCTGCGATCGCAATTTTTGCACCAGTTTAGGAAGATCAAAACCCCAGCTAACCACAAAAATACTGTCATCCGAGCTTATTTTGGCGAGTATATCCTCTAAAAAAGGATAATTTAACTCTTTTTGACGATAAGTCACAATCTGGGCGCTACAAATTTGACTAGCCAAATTGACGGTTTTCATTTCTGCCCACAGTCCACCCCCACCAAAAGGAGAAGTAGTACCGGGCAAAAGAAAATAGAGGTTTCTCATCAGGATAATAGAAGTTTTGGTTAAGCGATAGTTTGGAGACTTGGCTATTCTATACTTAATTATTAAGGTGTGGGGTATCTAAAGGCAATAGTTGATCGAGCATAAGTGTAATTACTACTAAATAAATTTTTTAGCCTTGAGTCGGCTATCAAGAGACTTAGCTAGTTAATTACAAATTCTGCTAATTAATAAATATTAATAAACCGCAACCAGCTAGATAACTGGAATTTCACGGGCAAGCCATTAAGCCTTAAAAGTATTGCTATGCAAGGATCGTAGCCGAAAAAGCAAAACTACGGGGTTCCCTGTGGATGCGGTTTATCAGAGAAATTAAAATACTTGACTAGAGGCTTCGCAGTTTGCTATACTAGCAAGCAAGCAAGCAAACAAGGAGATTATTCGTCATGAAAATAAAACTTAAAAGATTAATAAAAAATTATGCATATTATTTCAAGAGCCACCTTAAGAATTTTTTGGGAAACTCATCCAGAGGCTCAGGCTGGTTTACGTTATTGGTACAAGCAAGTTAGTCAAGCAAAATGGCAAAGTTTCCAAGATATTCGTCAGGATTTTTCTTCGGCTGACTTAGTGGGTAATTTTATAGTATTCAACATTTGCGGCAACAACTATCGACTAATAACTTATGTTGATTTTCAACATAGAAATGTTTTCATTAGAAAAATACTAACCCATGCTGAATATAATAAAAACCAATGGAAAAAAGATTCGTGGTTCAATAAATATTGATCTAAATCTCTGAATCTCCAAATAAGTAGGGAGGAAAAATTATTTGTAGGATGGGTTAGCGGTAGCGTAACCCATGCGGGCGTTGGGTTTCATGCTTCAACCCAACCTACGTTTATCTTATATTTAATTCCACCCACCCACTTATGAAAACTATAAATTATTAACTAAAAATTTTGTATCTCCTTCAGTCACCCCTATTTAAACCATAAAATTAGAGTTATCTTTATGTTTGCCACTGATAAATACTTAGAATTATTAAAGCAATACCCTCCTCGTCCTATTCACAATGAGGAAGACTTAGAAATGATGCAGGAGGTTATTAATCGCCTGTTAGACAAACCCCAATTAACGGTAGAAGAAAGGGAATATCTAAATGTTTTAGGGTCTTTAATTTATGAGTACGAGGAAAATCAAGAGCCAATACCTGATATTTATGGACTTGAATTGTTGAAATTTATATTAGAGGAAAGAAACCTACAAAAGCAAGATTTGCTATCTATTTTTGAAAGTAAGTCAACCCTGGATGATATTCTTGATGGGCAACAAGAGTTAACCCCTATCTATATTCAAAAATTAGCCAATTTTTTAAATATATCTCCTGATTTATTTCTTCCTAGTTAGTCACAAAAAATGCGCTAGACAGTTAAATTTATTTCCTGTCTTAACGCATAGGTTAACGGACTAAATCAAAGCCCGATAACGCCCCAAAGCCAGTAAAGGAAAATACTGCTGATAGAAATGATATTTCAGGTAAAAATGACAGGGAAAACCTGTACCAGTGAAGTAATCTTCATCCCATGTACCATTTTCTTTTTGGGTAACAAGAAGATAGTTAACGCCCTTTTCGATTACTTCTCGCTGATAATTACCGGTGACTTTCCCGACGGCTAATAAACCGATTAATGCCCAAGCAGTTTGGGAAGCGGTACTATTTCCCTGTCCTTTAAATTTAGGGTTATTGTAACTAAAACAGGTTTCACCCCAACCACCATCAACATTTTGACAACTGCTTAACCAATTGGCTCCTTTTTGCAATTGCTGGCGATATTTATTCGGTTCCAGAAAAGCCAAAGCAGATAATGCCCCACTGGTTCCATAAATATAATTTACACCCCAACGACCAAACCAACTACCATCAGCTTCCTGTTCTTTTTCCAGATAATCCAAAGCTTTTTTAACTCGAATTTCCTCCATTTTAACATCACAAGTACCTAACATTTCTAGAACTCTGGCAGTAACATCAGCCGTATTAGGATCGATCATTGCTTTTAGATCGGCATAGGGCAAAGAATTAAGCCAGTTTTGATCGTTATCGATGTCAAAAGCTCCCCAACCACCAGCTTTACACTGCATAGTAGCCATCCAATTAACTGCCCGTTTCATCACAGCTTTTTTAATATTTTCATCGGGCATTTTAATTAACTCTAAAGCCATCACCACCACTGCCGAATCGTCTAAATCGGGATACCAGCGATTATCAAATTCAAAAGCCCAACCCCCGGGGGTTCCGATTTTATTTTTAATCGCCCAATCGCCATAATCAAGAATTTGTTGATCGATTAACCATTGTCCCGCTTTAATCATAGCTGGATGAGCGGGATTTAGACCGGATTCAATTAGCGATCGAATTACCCAAGCCGTATCCCAAACCGGCGAAACACAGGGCTGTACACAATAGGTATTATCTGTCTCAATGGCAAAATTATCCACCGCTTTTAAACCGCGGGCAACAATCGGATCGTAAACATCATAACCTAGGGCTTTTAAAGCTAACAGGGAATTTAACATCGCCGGGATAATTCCCCCCCAATCCCCCGTGTCTTCCTGTCGTTCAATTACCCATTTTTCCGCCGCTTTCAGACTTTCTTGACGGAAGGGAACCAAATTAGTTTTTTCTGCCCATTTAAACAGCCCATCTAACCAGAGAAAAACATCTGACCAATTGTTATTTTTTGGTAACTCATACTTGACATTATTTACCCCTTCTGTATAGAGTTCCTCGAGATTAAAACCCATTTTATACACGGGTTTTTTGTCGAAAACAATTAATAAAGGAACCGTACTTCCCCGCGCCCAACTGGACATTTCATAGATAGTAAAAGGGAAATTTTCCGGCAGTAGCATAATCCAAGCAGGGATAGAGGGAACCCCCTGCCAATCGTAACAACCAATCAAAGCGAGGTGCATTTTGGTGAAAATGCGGGTTTTGCTGATGCCACCTTTAGCTAAGATAAATTCTCTAGCTTTTTCTAAAGCAGGATCATTAGCGGGAATTCCCAATAGTCGCAGCCCCATGTAGGCTTCCACAGTGGTGCTAAGATCGCCACCATCACCATAAAATAACTCCCAAGCGCCGTTAGGACACTGTTGCTGACGCAGATGGGTGGCGGCTTTGTCTAGGGGGCGTTTTTTGTCAGTTTTCCAGATTTTGTGCAGTAAAATTGCTTCTGAGGTGATGGTGACATTAGATTCCAATTCTGCCCACCAGTAACCGTCAGAGTATTGGGTAGAAAGTAAATAATTTTGAGAAAGTTCGATCGCTTTCGCTGTTTTAGCGGCTATTTCGGTGATTTTTTCCTGAATCTGCATTTTTTCCGTTCGACAACCTCTAGGGACCACGAGTGCAAATAATTCATAATTCCCTGAAGACAAAAAGGGTACGAAACTCGCACCCCACCAGATTGATCTTCATTTAACTTACTTTTTCTTTTTGCCTTTAGCGGGCGGATTATCCTTCGCTGCCGGTTCCGGAGCTTTTTCCTCCACTTGCGGGGCTGCTGCTACGGGTTCCGGGGCTTTTTGTCCCATTTGGGCGGCTACTTCGGCGGCGAAATCCGTTTCTTCTTTCTCGATCCCTTCACCTAGTACAAAGCGTTGGAAACGACGCACCTGAATATTCTCTCCCAAAGCGGCGATCGCTTGTTTGAGCAATTCGTCAATACTGATGTTCTGATCGCGGATAAAGGGTTGATCGAGCAGAGAAAGTTCTTTCAAACGTTTTTCAATGCGGCCGGCCACGATTTTTTCTTTGATATTATCGGGTTTATTGGCTAAATCGTCCCGTCCCATCTCAATTTCTTTTTCTTTGGCGGCGATTTCGGCGGGAATATCGGCCACTTTCACATATTCGACGTTAGGACAAGCGGCAATCTGCATCGCCACGTCATTAACCAATTTTTTGAACTCCTCGCGACGGGCAACAAAATCGGTTTCGCAGTTCACTTCCACTAAAACACCGATGCGGCTGCCGGTGTGGATGTAACTGCCGATCATCCCTTCTGCCGCTACCCGACTGGCTTTTTTCTCGGCGGAAGTAATCCCTTTTTGACGCAACCATTCGATCGCTTTAGTTATATCCCCCGCGTTTTCCGTCAGCGCCCTCTTGCAATCCATCATGCCGGCGCCGGTCTTTTCCCTAAGTTCTTTAACCTGTTGTGCTGTAATTTCCGCCATAAAATTCCTAACCTACTGCTTATAATTGATCATGCCACGAGAGGGGCAGGTTTGACCGCTCGATAGGCTCGGAAAGTTTCCCCCCGAACCTAGCTGCGATCAATGGCTAATTTTCCCTAGTTATCGTCGTCTCCACTGGCAAATTCGGCGGCGTATTGGGAATAATCACCTTCTTCCTCGTACTCGGTTTCATTATCGTAGTCTTCCTCGTATTCTTCCACCGCTGCTTGACCACCGCGACGACCTTCGATGATCGCATCGCTAATTTTGCCTAAAATCAGTTTGACTGAGCGAATTGCGTCATCGTTGGCGGGAATCGGCACATCTACCAAGTCAGGATCGCAGTTAGTATCCAAGAGGGAGATGATGGGAATGCCCAATTTTTGGCATTCTTGGATAGCGTTGTATTCCCGACGCTGATCCACTACGATGACTAAATCCGGCAGCCGGCGCATGGTTTTAATGCCACCGAGGTATTTTTCTAGTTTGCCTAATTCCCGACGCAGTACCGATGCTTCTTTTTTCGGTCGTTTATCGAGGGCGCCACTATTTTCTAATTCTTCTAATTCTTTGAGTCTTTCTACCCGGCCGCGAATGGTTTCCCAGTTGGTTAACATTCCCCCTAACCAGCGTTGGTTAACGAAGTGGCTACCGCTGCGTAAAGCTTCCTGTTTAATGATTGCTGCCGCTTGCCGTTTCGTACCGATGAATAAAAAGCGTTTACCGCGATCGGCTTCTCCTCGGACAAATTCGTAAGCTTCTTCGATTAATTGGGCAGTTTGCACCAAATCAATGATATGAACCCCATTCCGGGCAGTGTAGATGTACTGAGACATTTTCGGGTTCCAACGGCGCGTTTGATGGCCAAAGTGAACCCCAGACTCTAGCAATTCTGCAAGAGAGACAACGGGCATATTTTTCTCCTTTTCGGGTTTATCCTCCATCTAGGGCTGGATTTCTAGATTCCTAGAAACACCCGATCGCCTAGATGTGCGATTTTTGACAACTTTTCTAGTCTAACATAAGTAGTCGTGCAAAATTAATTTCTTGGTTGAGACAGGAGACAGGAGACAGGAGACAGGAGACAGGAGACAGGAGACAGCTATCAGTTATCAGATTTGAGTTTTAAGTGAGCAGCATTAAATAGAAGTTTCCTACTGTCTTTTCACTGATTAATGATTACTGTTTACTGATCACTGATGGTTCTTCGTTACTTGGTATGGTTCGATAGGGGGGCATAAATCGACTAAATCCTTATCTGGTAAGAGACTTAATTGATTAGTTTGCTCTAGAGCAAAAACAATTGACAAAAATCGCTAAATGCCTTTCTATGTAAGGGT
>NZ_JAPZQJ010000073.1:0-12277 GCF_027530405.1 Microcystis sp. LE19-41.2A
TCAGGTGGTCAATTACCTAATTTTCAGGGAAAAAATCCCTAAATTTTCCCCCCAATCACTCCAATGGTAGGCACTTTTTCAGGGAAAAAAAGTCTAAAAGCCTTATCCAACAAGGTTTTTAGATTTATTCAGCAAACCCTAGATAGTAGATAGTAGGTTGGGTTATGGGATAAAGATTAGTAAGCCCCATAGTTGCCCCTTGCTAGGGGGATTTTTGGGCTGGAAAATAACGTTCGCCCCCAGTCCAGCCAAGACCCTCTAAATGGAACCCGTGGTCGAGAAAAATCGGAAAAATAGCCCTAGGGTTGCTGGCGAGTGCTATAAAGGTAAATAGTCATTTCGATCGCCTACTTGTCCTAACTATGCCACGCACTCAACGTAACGATAATTTTATTGATAAATCTTTTACCGTCATGGCGGATATCATTTTAAAGATGCTCCCCGCCAATAAAAAAGCCAAGGAAGCCTTTGTTTATTACCGTGATGGGATGTCTGCCCAAGCTGACGGCGAATACGCCGAAGCCCTCGATAATTACTATGAGGCTTTAACATTAGAAGAGGATCCTAACGATCGCAGTTATATCCTCTACAATATCGGCATTATCCACGCTAGTAACGGCGAGCATGAAAAGGCTCTGGAATACTACGAAGAAGCTATCCAACTTAATCCCAGAATGCCCTCCGCTTTGAATAATATCGCCGTTATTTACCATTTTCAAGGGGAAAAAGCCAGAGAAGACGGACAACAGGCCGAAGCGGAAGCACTCTACGACAAAGCGGCAGAATACTGGAAACAAGCCATCCGATTAGCCCCCAATAACTACATTGAAGCCCAAAACTGGCTGAAAATCACCGGGCGATCGGAAATTGATGTTTTCTTCTAAATTGAGGAGACAGGAGACAGGAGACAGGAGTCAGAATTCAGGAGTCAGGAGTCAGGAAATTGCTTTTATTTATTCTCCCCACACCCCACACCCCACACCCCACACCCCACACCCATCTCCCTGCTCCCCACACCCCACACCCCACACCCCACACCCCACACCCCATTTCTCCCATGATCGATCGAGCTACAGTTGAAAAAATCGCCCATTTAGCCCGTTTAGAGATTAATAGCGGCGAAGAAGAACAATTTGCGCTGCAATTAAGCGGGATACTAGATTATTTCGAGCAGTTAAGCGAATTAGACACGGAAAATGTGCCACCCACCACGCGAGCGATCGAAATTCAAAATATCACTCGCGCCGATGGTAATAGACTTTATCCCGATCACGAGGTCTTAGTGCAGGAATCGCCGGCTCCAGAAGGGGATTATTTCCGGGTTCCCCGTATTCTCAACACCGACGAAGAGTGAATTAGTGATCAGTGATCAGATGTGAGTTTTCAGTTTACTGTTTACTGATCACTGTTTACTGTTTACTGATCACTGATTTAGATGCCATCTAGGGTTTTTGCTGCTATCTTGGACTAAGATCAGACCTAGCAATGGAGACATAATATAATGATCGCATCTCAAGATGTGGCACCATTTCAGCTTATTTCGACCGTAGAATCGGCAGCAACAGAATTTAGACCTTGGGGTTCTTTCACCACTCTAGAAGAAGGTCTTGGTTATAAAATCAAGCGAATTGAAGTGAATCCGGGTCATCGTCTCAGTTTACAGATGCACTACCATCGCAGTGAACACTGGATTGTGGTTTCGGGAACGGCAAAAGTCACCTGTGGAGATAACGAAGAAATTCTCGGAGCCAATCAGTCCACTTATGTGCCGCAGTGTACGGCTCACCGTCTGGAAAACCCCGGGGTGATCAAATTGGTATTAATCGAAGTGCAGAATGGGGAATATTTAGGAGAGGATGATATAGTCCGTTTTCAGGATGATTATGCTCGCCATCAGAGCTAAGACCGTGTTTAGGGAGACAGAAAGGCAAGAAACTATATTTTCGCCCCAAAAACCTTTTGAGGTTAGTCTGCCTGACTGTCTTCCCTGCTGTCAAGGCTTGTCAAGTTCTAGAAAAATTTTCTTTTCGGGCCGGGTAGCGGTTTTCCTCCATGGCAGAAAAATAAACTTCCCCTAGGCCCTGTGTGGGAAGCTTGAGGAAAGCTGGGCTAGGGGAAATAATTTATTCCTTTGCTGGATTAACTTTAGCATATAACTCTCATTTGTCAGGACTATAACAGCCAGATGTCAATTCTGTGACAAATGCGAGTTTTCAGTTTACTGATTGCTGGTGACTGATTACTGGTTACTGTCGTCCACTTATTTTCTGAGAATTCTAGAGGTACTTGTAAATATTTGTTACAAGGAGACGCGGAAAAATCTGAGGACAGGGAGACAAGAAAGGATTATCGACGGGGATCAAGGATTTCAGTAGGAAACTAGATTGGGGATCAAGGGAAACCGATTGTAAAGTTTTCGATACCTCTTGGCGATTTTTGTAATAGTTCGATACATATAACATAGATGATCAGCGATGATTGTAAATTTATATTGCGAATAGCTCATCTTCTTCGGTGTTTTCCCTATACTGGTTTTCATCAACTTTGAGCCGACGTGCAGAAAAGTTAGACCACCAAGTTTGTAAGAGGTCAGGAAGATGCAATTAACCGCAAGAAATAACTGGGGCCACGTTTCTTTAGCAATGCTAAAAAGCTTTCTTCTCTGGAGTTTCGTCCTCACTGTCTGTTTATTAGTAGTGGGATTTCCTTTAGTAGTATTAATGATGACAGTGGGGGCATTGTCGGCGATTATCTTACAGTCAGTTTTACCGATTAGTTCCGTGCTTTTAGTTGCGGGAATGATTATTGGTATTAATATTTTGGCTATCCTAATTAGTGCCGCTTTATTAGCAGCAAAAGGTGTTCATCCCCATGAAGTTAGCTGGCTGCACTGGTTACACGGTGAGGTAAAAACCTCTCATCAAGCTGTTTATGCTTCTTGTCCCCTAACTTGCGGGGTAGTTCATTAAATCTGATTTTCTTACAGTGGAATTACTTACCTTTTTTCTATTTAGATTTATTTAAGTTTTCAACTGCTTTATCGGTTGACTATACAGATTCCAAGCTAGTGGAACCCGGTTTTACCGGGTTTTTTCATCGTTATTGAGCTAAAGCAGTTATCTGAATGGTGAGGTACGAAGTTTTCGTTTTGGGGAGTCGGTCGCCGGTCGTCGATATCAAATTATGAGAAAGGCTGTAACTGAATATGAGAAGATAGGGAAATAAAAGCTTTTTTGCTGTGATCGGTAAACAGTGATCAGTTAACTGAAAACTCACATCTGATCACTGATAACTGATAACTGATCACTGATAACTGATAACTAACCGGTATAATGGGCGAGAAAACCGGAAAAAATCGATGTCTAGCCTTCCAGAAACCGACAATCCCCGCTACAAGGCCATCTTAGAGGCATTAAACCATTTAATCAGCGTTGTTGCCCGTTTAAGAGACCCAGAAAGCGGCTGTCCTTGGGATTTAGTCCAAACCCCGGAAACTCTGATTCCCTACGTTATCGAAGAAGCTTATGAGGTGGTAGCGGCGATTAAAAGTGGTGATAAAACTGCCATTGCCGAGGAATTAGGCGATTTACTGCTACAGGTGGTTTTACAAGCCCAAATTGCCAGCGATGAGGGTAATTTTAGCCTAGAAGAAGTGGCTAGAGGTATCACCGATAAATTAATTCGTCGTCATCCCCACGTTTTCGGGGAGCTATCCCTAGAAAATCCCGAACAGGTGCGTCAAAATTGGGAGAAAATCAAAGCTGAGGAAAAAAATGACCCGACTATTAGCGGCAAATTAACCCGTTATGCCCAAACTTTACCACCCTTGATGGGGGCAATGAAAATTTCTCGGCAAGCGGCGCGAGTCGGTTTTGAGTGGGAAAATATCGCAGGAGTCTGGGAAAAATTCGGCGAAGAGTTAGCAGAATGGCAAGAGTCCCTAGAATCGGGCGATAAAGAGCATCAACAGGCCGAATTAGGCGATTTACTCTTTACTATTGTCAATCTTGCTCGCTGGTATAATTTAGACCCCAGTATCGCTTTACAAGAGACTAATCTGCGTTTTATTCAACGTTTTTCCCTAGTGGAATCTGTCGCAGAAAAGCCTCTCCATGACTATACACTGGAGGAATTAACAGTTTTCTGGCAGCAAGCGAAAGCTAAGTTACATCAACCATCATCCGGGCAATAATGCAAGAACAAGAAATTAATAAGGACAAATCCAAGAGTTTTTGGGCTTCTATTCGAGAAAATCTGCAAATTATCACTATAGCTTTAATTTTAGCCCTACTGATTCGCACTTTTGTCGCTGAACCTCGTTTTATCCCCTCTGATTCTATGTTACCCACCTTAGCACAGGGCGATCGCTTAGTAGTGGAAAAACTTTCCTACGATTTCCATCCTCCTCGACGGGGGGATATCGTCGTCTTTGAACCGCCGGCACAATTACAATTACAGGGATATCAAAAGAACCAAGCTTTTATTAAAAGAGTGATTGCCACCGCAGGGGATGTGATTGCTGTCAAGGAGGGCAAAATTTATCTGAATAATCAACCCTTGTCAGAGGATTATATTCTCGAATCCCCTCAATATAATTTAATGCCTTTGCTTGTGCCGGAAAATAATTTATTTGTCATGGGAGACAATCGCAATAATAGCAATGACTCCCATATCTGGGGGTTTTTACCGGAAAATAACGTGATTGGTAGGGCGGTTTTTCGCTTTTTTCCTTTTAATCGTTTGGGGATTTTAGGGGGGGAATAGCTAACAGGAATTTTTAGTCCTGATGATGTTGAACAATTAAGACGGAACAGGGGGCATGATGGAGAACATAATTACTCACACTACCTAAGAATAACTCTCCTAGACCCGATCGCCCACGCCGACCGATGACAATTAAATCAATATTTTCCTCTCGCGCCACTTTACAGATAGTTTTGGCGGCATGACCGTAAATTTGCCGGTATTCTCCCTTGACACCCATTTCTCCCGCCTGATTAGCTCTTTTTTGCAACATGGCCACCCCTTTCTGCTCGAATTCTTCCCATTGTTGCCGCCAAAAATCGAGAGTGAGATCATTCCCCTGGGCGGGGTAAATATCGGCTAAATTGGGTGGAATCGGTAAAGGGCTATAATCTTCCTCAGGGGAAAGGACGTGCAGTAGTAGGAGGTTAGCTTCGTACTTACTGGCTAAGGATACAGCCTCCTTAAAAACACTGTCCCCCATCTCTGACAAATCTACTGCTATCAAGATTTTTTGATACATTTTTCAGCCTCTGCAACCATGCCTTATTTAACGGAATCCGACGCTATTAGGAATGCGATCGATCACTTTTCTCATTTTCCCATTCTTTGGTTAGATACGGAAGTAGCCGATTACAATAGCAAGACTCCCCGTTTGTCTCTGATTCAAATTCTGGCTGATTCCACGGACTTAACGGGGGAGCGGGTGACAATTTTGGATGTTCTTGATCGACCCGATCTTACTAACTATTTTATCACTAAAATCATGCTGGTTGACCGGATAGAAAAGGTTTTTCACAATGCTAGTTATGATTGTAAATTTTTGGGCGGTAAAAGCAAAGTTAAAAAAATTACCTGTACCCTAGAGTTAGCTAAAAAGGTTCCCTACTATATTGCTCCTTTACCCAATTATCAACTGAAAACCGTGGCTGAATGTCTTTGTCATTTTCCCGCTATCGATAAAAGTGAACAGGGGGGTAATTGGGGCAAAAGACCTTTAACCGCGGCCCAGCTAGAATATGCACAAAAAGACCCCGTATATACGGCCCAAATCCATCATCGTCTTTTGCAGCTTTCCCATTTAATTACTCCCGATCCCGCGGGTGAGAATCTCGAAAGATTAACTAATCGTTATTGGGAAATTTACCAGCAATGGAAGATTTTAGATACAGAGATGGAACATCTCAAGGAACGTTTAAAGTCGGCAATTATCCAGCAAGAGGCTGCGGAGATTAACGGTTTTTCGGTCAGTTACCAAAATCGCACCAGCAAAAAAGTTAAACTGGCCGAATTAGCCAAAGTTGTCTATTTATCGGGCCAGGATAGCCAAATATCTCTCTCCTTAACTAATGATCTTCTCAAAGAATTGGGGGATTTAGCCCAAGGGTTAACCATCGAGGAAACGCACCAAAAAATCAGTCAATTGACCATCAAACAAAGTGAAGCTGACTTGACATGATTATAGCAGAATTCAGCAGATAGGACATAGGAGTCAATACCAAATTAGGTTATACTTGATGTTGACGAGAAAGGCTGTAATAGCTAGAAAAAATTGCTTGCGGGGATAATCTAAATGACTGTAAAGATCGCTTATCTGGGGCCGGTGGGAACCTATTCAGAAACAGCCGCTTTAGCATTTGCTAATAGTTTACCACCCCAGCCTCGTCAATTAATACCCTATCCTAGCATTGCCTTGGCCCTGGGATCGGTTGTCCAAAATCAGGCCGATTTAGCAGTGGTCCCGGTGGAAAACTCCACCGAGGGAAGTGTGGTAATGACTCTTGATGCTTTATGGCAATTACCCGGGTTACAGATTCAACAAGAATTAGTTTTACCGATTTCCCATGCACTTCTATCTCCTAGTCAATCGCTAACAGAAATTAAAACCGTTTATTCCCATCCCCAAGCTTTAGCCCAATGTCAAAAATGGCTAGAAAATAATTTACCTAACGTGCCGATTATTCCCACCAATTCTACCACAGAAGCGATTCAAATTCTCGATCGAGAGGCTAATTCGGCCGCTATTGCTTCTCCCCGGGCGGCAAAACTCTATAATGTACCAATACTAATACAACCAATTAATGATTATCCCGATAATTGTACCCGTTTTTGGGTAATGGCTTTAACTTCCCATCGCCAAGGTGAGCGGATGTCCCTCGCTTTTCAAGTTTTAGATCAACCCGGCGCTTTAGTCAAACCTTTAGAAGTTTTTGCCAAACGTCAGCTTAATTTATCTCGGATCGAATCGCGACCAACTAAAATATCTTTAGGGGAATACATATTTTTTATTGATCTAGAAATTAATCCAGATCAACAGCATTTAATCGCGGCAACTTTAGAAGAATTAACCAATTATACCGATGCGATCAAGGTTTTTGGTGCTTATCAGGTGGTTAATTTGCCTGTAGAGAGTTTAGAGGAATTATAAACTAAATTCCTCATAAATTACAGAAATTAAATAGAGATATTTTAGCTTTTAAGAGAGGGAAGAATCGGCAAAGATGAGTTTTCCTCTGGGGGAGAATCAAGCTTTCTTTCCCCAACTAGAGGAAGAATAATTTCTACAGTTGTTCCTAAACCTTGACCTTGACTAGAGATAGTAATATCTCCCCCCATCATTTTCATAAAATTCTTAGAAATAGCTAATCCCAAACCCGTACCGCTAAATTTTCTAGTTGTGGAACCATCAATCATCACAAAAGGACGGAATAATTTTGATTGTTGCTGGGGGTCTATACCGATTCCTGTATCGATTATAGTAATAATAGCCTGTGTATTTTCTAGGCGAGTTATTAAAGAAATTGTGCCTGTATCAGTAAATTTAATTGAGTTAGAAATAACATTCAAAATTACCTGTTTAAATTTAGTGGTATCAGCATAGACTACTGGATTTTCTTGACAGAAAAGTAAATTTAATTTTAAGTGCTTACCTTGCAGCGAGGCTGTTTGTAAATTAATAACTTCATTGATAATTTGGTGTAAATATACTGGTTCAGGATTAACGGAAAGTTTGCCCGCTTCTATTTTAGCAATACTGAGAATATCATCAATAATTTCCAAAAGATGTACGGCTGAATTATCCGCTTGTTGCAGATATTCTTTTTCCTCCTCCTCACTATTACAAAATCCATCCATAACGCAACGAATTGAGCCAATAATACCATTGAGAGGGGTGCGTAATTCGTGGGAAGTATTCGCCAAAAATTGGTTTTTTAATTGATTAGCATTTTCCGCTTCTTGCCAACTCTTAACTATTTCCTCTCCCCAAAGACGTAAACGTTCGAGCATTTCCTCTAGGGCCGACGCTAACTGATTAATTTCTCGAATATTAAAGTTTTGTGGTGTAATCTTTTCGGAGGTAATTTTCTGAATATTTAAGGCATAATCTCGCAGTTTTTCTAAAGGTCTAGCTAAATCCCTAGTGATCAGTATAATAGCTACTAAATAAGCTAATAATAAACCAGAAATTAGATAAAAAATTGCCTCCCAAATTTGTTGTAGAGGAGCCAGAGCTTGGGAGAGGGGACTAATGGCTAAAACTATCCATTTTTGGGATGATTCTCCCGTAACTGGACTGGGAAGGGAGCTATAACCAGCGACTAACTCTTTGCCATATTTCTCGAAAGAAAATAAATGGAGAAATCTCTGTTGACCTCTAACAGCATTAATGATGATTAGATTGAGGCGTTCAGCATCAGCTTCTTGACTGATATGGCTACCAATGCGATCAAAATAGGGATGAGCGAGAATAATGCCATTTTCAGAAATAACCACGGGATAACCCGATAAAGAACCGGGTAAAACCTTCTCACGGTAAAGTAGAGAAGTTTGCAGAATCAGACTAGATTGTAATTGTCCTTGATTATCGTAGATGGGAACAGCAAAAACTAATTCTAATTGACGATTATTATTGGGAGATTTTGTTAAAAGTTGTCGAGGTAAACTTCTAACTAAAACATTCTCGATGTTCCCAGCAGAGCTAGTCCGTTTTTCTGTCCATCTTTCCAGGGGCAAAACATTGATAATTTCTGGTTCACAGGCTCGATTTAATAAAGGTTTCTTGGTCTTAATATCAATTAATTCCACACAGTTAATCTGATTAGGAAGCCGCACCGTGAATTGTTGTAAAAAAGCTTCTTTTTCGGCTAAGGTTCCCTGTTTTAAAACCAGACTTTCGCCCGCAGTGATAAGATTGGCCTGCAAAAATTGAATTGATTGATCAATATTGTCTGCTTTTCTGATGGCACTTTCGGTGAGATTTTGACGGGCCGTTTCCAAAAAAGCCGATCGCGCCTTACGATAGGTGATATAAACTCCCATTAGTAGTACAGGAACACTAACCAAGAGTAAGCGAGAGAGCAGAATACGACGAAAGGAGGATTGACCGATAGACATAGGCAGAAATTGGTTTGATTCTTGCTATCAAACTCCAGACTATACTAGCCTATTCACCAATCAGACTGGGTGATATCCCCGAGCATTTGCCATGAATTGTCCTCACACCACCGTTATTTTAGCCATGAGTGCCGATGGTAAAATTGCCGACGCCTACCAGTCGGCGGCCAGATTTGCCTCTGCTACCGATAAAATGCGTCTAGAACAACATTTATCGCGCATGGATGCCGCTTTATTCGGTGCTAACACCCTGCGCGCTTATCACACCAGTCTTCCTATCCGTCATGCCGATTTTCTCGCATACCGTCAACAACGGGGATTATCTCCCCAGCCGATACAGATCGTTTGTTCTCATTCAGGCCAGCTTGATCCCCGGATGAAATTTTTTCAGCAGCCTTTCCCGCGCTGGTTAATCACGGCAGCGGAAAAAGTGGCGGCATGGGAAAATCGGGGTTTATTTGAGCTTGTCTTAGTCTGCGGTGATTGGAAGGCTATTTTTAGTCAATTTACCACCCTAGGTATTAAAAAGCTGGCGATTCTGGGAGGAGGTGAATTAATTGCCTCTCTTTTAGCTGAAGATTTAATCGATGAAATCCATCTAACTATTTGTCCGTTGCTGTTAGGAGGCAATAAAGCGGCAACTCCCCTGGGAGGAACTGGATTTATGGCTGATTCTGCCAGAAAATTACGACTTTTGAGCGTGGAAACCGTGCAAGAAGAAATTTTCCTACATTATTCCCTTGAACGGCAGTCCCATAAATCTCAAAACTAGATTACCTTAAATAGGGTCTGCTGAAAAAGTTTGTTGGTGGGGGCAGGGTGTGGGGTGTAGGGTGTAGGGTGTAGGGTTTTACTGATTTTGAGGTACTCAGTTACCTAATTTTCAGGGAAAAAGTCCCGGAATTTTACCCCTAATCACTCCCAGTCCGGTACTTTTTGATTGACAAAAAGTCTAAAAGTCTTACCCAACAAGGGTTTTAGATTTATTCAGCAAACCTTAAATAAAAAGGTTGACTTATCTTGTCCCATGGTAGAACAGCTTAAACCCCAATACTCTGTGGCTTGGATTGATAAAATGAGTGAGATTCCCCAACAAAAATGGGATGCTCTCGCTCAACCCCTAACTACTCCCTTTCTAGAGTGGGAATGGTTACATAATATCGAAACTTCCGGCAGCGCCACGGGACGCACAGGGTGGCAACCTGCTCATCTCACAGTTTGGCGCGGTGCTGAGTTAATTGCCGCCGCTCCTTTGTATATTAAAAGTCATAGTTACGGTGAATTTGTCTTTGACCACCAATGGGCAGATCTTTCCCGTCGTTTAGGGATTAGATACTATCCAAAACTGTTAGGAATGACCCCTTTTACTCCGGCGGTGGGTTATCGTTTTTTAATTGCTCCGGTGGAAAATGAACTGGAGATTACGGCTTTAATGATAGCGGCTATTGATCATTTTTGTGATCAAAATAATCTGTCGGGTTGTCATTTTCTTTTTGTGGATCCCCAATGGCGAATTTTAATGGAAAATTTGGGCTTTACTCCCTGGTTACACCATAGTTATATCTGGAATAACAAGGGTTTTCAAAGTTTTGAAGATTATCTGACGGTTTTTAATGCTAATCAACGCCGCAATATTAAACGGGAACGGAAAGCGGTGACTAATGCGGGGTTAATTATTAAAACTCTGGCCGCCGAAGAAATTCCCCATCATTTATTCCCGTTAATTTATCGGTTTTATAGCAGTACCTGTGATAAATTTTACTGGGGAAGTAAATATCTGACACAGAAATTTTTTGAACAATTATATCCGAACTATCGTCAGCGAGTGGTTTTGATTACTGCCTACCAAAATGAAAAGGATACTAAACCCGTGGGTTTATCTTTTTGTATTCGCAAAGATACTAATCTTTATGGTCGTTACTGGGGCAGTTTTCAAGAGTACGACTGTTTACATTTTGAAGCTTGTTACTATCAACCGATCGATTGGGCAATTAGTCAAAATATTACCATGTTTGACCCCGGTGCGGGAGGACAACACAAGAAAAGACGGGGTTTTCCCGCTACTGCTAATCATAGTTTACACCGTTTCTATCATGGCAAAATGACTCAAATTCTCCGCAATTATATCCAGGAAATTAATCAAATGGAACAGGAAGAAATTGAAGCAATCAATCAAGATTTACCTTTTTCTAAGAGAGAAATTGAGTTTAACGAGTAATTTAGATAGTTAATTGTCCCTGGGTGCATCTCATTTTTGTAAATCTACTGAGTTGGGATTTTTAAAGGGAAACTATCTTCTAAAATTGGTTATTACTTCCGATTTGATCACTCAATCCTAGGGTTGATTCATGGTAGGGTTGATTCATGAATCAACCCTACCCGTTGGGGACGCAAGCGCCGTCCCCAAACCCCGAAGCGCATTAGTTTTTCGGTGGGATGCTTACAGGCAGCTGCCGATATATTTGTAATAATTTAAGAGTCACTGATAATTGCTAATTGTCCGTATTTCTGCAAATGTGAGCTGCAGCCATTGTCCCTATTAGTGCAATCAACTATGAATACGAGGTTCCGGGTGCAGAGTAGTGAGAATCTCACTTTCGATCGCCGCTAGGGTTTCTAAACGTTGCTCGATCACTGTACGTTCAAAATAATCCGCTGCTAATAGCCAATAAATACCATAATGACGCGCTTCGGAAGCCATTAAACCGCGATAAAATTTGCCTAAATCGGGATCAGGACAATATTCTCCCAATAAACCTAATCTTTCGTGGGAACGCGCCTCGATTAAAGCTGATATTAACAGCGAATCCAAAAGGCGATCGGGTTCTTGGTGACGAATCTGGGCCTTTAATTTAGCACCATAGGGGGGAGAATTCAAGGGAGCGAGGGGAATTCCCCATTTATCTAACCATTGATTGACCTGTTCAAAATGTTCTAATTCCTCTTGGGCGATCGCCGTTAATTTCCGCACGAGGGAAGCGTAGGAAGGATAACGAAACTTGACATCCTCGCCGCCCTAAAAGTGCGGCGATTCCTAAACCTCACGATTTAAGTTTCTGCTTCCACCACCGTCGCATACCACAGTTAAAAAACCATGTACTGTCTTACACAGAGTCCACAGACTTTCGCCCCATTTCAG
>NZ_JAPZQJ010000071.1:0-7900 GCF_027530405.1 Microcystis sp. LE19-41.2A
GATTATTTTTTATTTATTCTCCCCACTACCCCACTACCCCACTACCCCACTACCCTACACCCCACACCCCACACCCCACACCCAACACCCCACACCCCACTTCCCCGATGATCGAGAAAAAACTTCATCAAGAGGGGAACAACTTCCAGTAAGATGAAAAATGGTCAGTGAAAAAGCTAACCGAAATTTATTGTCGGAAATGGTAACACCGCCCCATTTCCCCAGACCCTAGAGGCTAGAGTCCGGTAAACCAGCGGATAAAAATTGACATCCATGAGTGAAGGTATTTTCGATCGAGTTAAAAAAGTTGTTGTGGAACAATTAGAAGTAGAGCCGGAAAAAGTTACTCCCGACGCAAGCTTTGCTAATGATCTGCAAGCTGATTCCCTTGATGTGGTGGAGTTAGTGATGGCTTTAGAGGAAGAATTTGATATTGAAATTCCCGACGAAGCGGCCGAACAAATTGACACTGTGGGCAAAGCTGTTGACCATATTAGCGAGAAAGTAGGAGCAACCGCCTAATTATTGCGAGAAAATTGACAATTTAGCCTTAAATATCTGGGGCAAAATCTGCCCTTATTTTTGAACAAACATGACAGAATTGCCATTAAAAAGGGTTGTCATCACGGGGATGGGTGCAATCACTCCCCTCGGCAATAATCTAGCAGACTATTGGACAGGCTTAATCAACGGCAAAAGTGGCATTGGTTTAATTACCCACTTTGATGCCTCCCGTCACGCTTGTCGCATTGCTGGGGAAGTGCGGGGTTTTGACCCCCACGACTATGTGGATCGCAAAGAGGCAAAGCGCATGGACCGTTTCGCTCAATTTGCCGTCGCCGCCAGTTTGCAAGCACTGCAAGATTCTCAATTAGTTATCGACGCTCTCAATGCCGATGATATAGGAGTACTAATCGGTACGGGCGTGGGTGGCATAAAAGTGCTTGAGGATCAACAGGAAATTTACTTGACAAAAGGTCCGAGCCGGTGTAGTCCCTTCATGATCCCGATGATGATTGCCAATATGGCCGCTGGTTTAACCGCCATCCACACGGGGGCCAAAGGACCGAGTAACTGCACCGTGACCGCTTGCGCCGCCGGTTCCAATGCCATCGGCGATGCTTTTCGTCTAGTACAAAGGGGTTTGGCCAAAGCGATGATCTGCGGTGGGACGGAGGCCGCCGTTACCCCCCTAGGATTGGCTGGTTTTGCCTCCGCTAAGGCCCTGTCCACCCGCAACGATGACCCCACCCGGGCCAGTCGTCCCTTTGACAAGGACCGGGATGGTTTTGTCATGGGGGAAGGGGCAGGAATCTTGATTATAGAGGAATTAGAAACGGCCTTAGCCCGTGGGGCGCGGATTTACGCCGAAATGATCGGTTATGGTCTGACTTGCGATGCCTATCACATGACTGCACCGGTTCCCGATGGTCGTGGGGCCACCAGAGCGATCGAATTAGCGATCAAAGATGCCGGTTTGACTCCGCCGGAAATTAGCTATATCAACGCCCACGGCACCAGTACAGGGGCCAATGATCCCACGGAAACCAAGGCGATTAAAAAAGCTTTAGGAGAATCGGCCTACCAAATCCCCGTCAGTTCCACCAAATCGATGACAGGCCACCTTTTAGGCGGTTCTGGCGGCATTGAAGCCGTGGCCACGGTAATGGCGATCGCTAATGATCGGATTCCCCCGACTCTCAACCTTGACAATCCTGACCCCGATTGTGATCTTGATTACGTCCCCTACGAAAGTCGTCAGCAGATAGTTAACGCTGCCCTCTCCAACTCCTTTGGATTTGGTGGCCATAACGTCACCTTAGCTTTTAGAAAATATGCTTGAGTCGATGCCCCCGAAAGAGTAATCTTTGAGTGGCTCCCTCTTTAACCTGGTCTTATTTTTGTAGTTCATTCTAAAAAACATTATGGTTGTCGCCTCCCAATCCCTCGAAGAACTTTGTATTAATGCGGTGCGTTTTTTAGCGGTGGATGCCGTGGAAAAAGCTAAATCGGGACACCCCGGACTGCCGATGGGGGCCGCACCCATGGCCTTTGTCCTCTGGGATCAATTCCTGCGTTTTAACCCGAAAAACCCCCAATGGGTCAATCGCGATCGTTTTGTTCTCTCCGCCGGTCACGGTTGTATGCTGCAGTATGCTTTGATGTACCTGACCGGATACGATAGCGTTCCCCTAGAGGAAATTAAACAATTCCGGCAGTGGAAATCGAAAACCCCTGGCCACCCCGAAAATTTCGTCACGGAAGGGGTGGAAGTGACCACCGGTCCTCTGGGTCAAGGGATTGCTAATGGTGTCGGTTTGGCCCTAGCAGAAGCCCATTTAGCGGCCCGTTTCAACAAACCGGATGCCAAAATTATCGACCATTACACCTATGTGATTTTGGGTGATGGTTGCAATATGGAGGGTATTTCCGGGGAAGCTTGTTCTTTAGCCGGTCACTGGGGTTTAGGCAAGTTAATCGCTCTCTACGATGATAACCATATCTCGATCGATGGTTCCACCGATATCGCTTTTACCGAAGACGTGAGCAAGCGTTTTGAAGCCTACGGTTGGCACGTTCAGCACGTCGAGAATGGTAACACCGATTTAGATGCCATTGCCAATGCGATCGCAGCCGCCAAAGCTGTCACCGATAAACCCTCGATGATTAAAATCACCACCACTATCGGTTATGGTTCCCCCAATAAGTCTAATACCGCCGATGTTCACGGGGCAGCTTTAGGAGCAACAGAAATCGAGTTAACCCGAAAAGCATTAGGTTGGCAATACGAGCCGTTTGTGGTTCCCGATGAGGTGTTAAATCGTTTCCGGCAAGCAGTGGACAAGGGAACGACGGCAGAAACGGACTGGAATAAGTTATTTAACGAATATCAGGCTAAATATCCCGCAGAAGCGGCTTTATTTGAACAGTTAACCACCGGTCAACTGCCGGAAGGTTGGGAGCAAGCTTTACCGGTTTATAAACCCGAAGATAAGGCGCTCGCTAGTCGTAAACACTCGGAAATCTGCTTAAATGCGCTTGCGGGGGTTTTACCCGGTTTAATCGGTGGTTCGGCGGATTTAACCCACTCTAACTACACCGAATTAGAGCATTTTGGTAATTTCCAAAAAGGCAGTTATCAGGAGCGTAACGTCCATTTTGGCGTGCGGGAACACGCGATGGGGGCGATTTGTAACGGTATTGCTCTCCATAACACGGGATTGATTCCCTACGGGGCAACTTTCCTGATTTTCACCGACTATATGCGGAATTCTATCCGTTTATCGGCATTGTCAGAAACCCGCGTCATCTGGGTAATGACTCACGATTCCATTGCCTTAGGGGAAGATGGACCGACTCACCAACCCGTGGAACACGTTGCTTCTCTGCGCGCTATTCCTAACCTGTTAGTCATGCGTCCGGGGGATGGTACGGAAACTTCCGGTGCTTATAAAGTAGCGGTGAGCGAAAAGAAACGCCCGACTTTATTGGCTCTCTCCCGTCAAAATCTGCCCAATTTAGCGGGAACTTCCCTTGCGGGTGTGGCTAAAGGTGCTTATGTTATCACCGATTGCGAAGGTACTCCCGATGTCATTCTCATTGGTACGGGGGGCGAGTTGTATCTCTGCGATAAAGCGGCTGCGGTGTTGAAAGAAGCAGGAATTAAAGCCCGCGTCGTTTCTATGCCCTGTTGGGAGCTATTCGAGGAACAATCGGCAGAATACAAAGAATCGGTACTGCCGAAAGCAGTGAAAAAACGTCTCGCAGTGGAAGCGGGTTCAACTATGGGTTGGCATCGCTACATCACCGATGAGGGGGATGTGTTGGGGGTTGATACCTTCGGCGCTTCTGCTCCGGGGGGTGTGATTCTAGAGAAGTTTGGTTTTACCGTGGATAACGTGGTAGCGAAGGCAAAAGCGTTGTTAGGTTAATTAAAACTTTGGTTTTGTGGAAAAAGCCCGCGCAAGCGGGTTTTTTGTGGTTATAGGTCAACCTAGTTTAGGCTTTAGGGTTAGTTCATGTAAAAATGTAAAGTAGGAAGCTTTAGTAGTTAGCCAAAACCTTTACACTTGAGATAATTATCACGATTCCTAGAGCCATGACTAAAGGGGAAAGCCCTATATCGAAGGAAACAATCAAGAGCCTAACACTAGATATAGAAGGCTCACTGTTGTCTTTTGATAAATTTATCAAGGCTCAAGAACAATTAGCAATACTACTCCATGAAGTAGATAAAACCCTTGCTAACAAAAATCGCCCCCTGATAAATTGGAGAATCTCTCAAATTCATAGTGGCAGCATTCATCTTACTTTAGAAGGAATGCCTCAAGATCAGATTACACCTAGTCAAATTTCTGAAGTTATTAAGACTGTAGAAAGGGGAATAGTAACAATTTTAGAACATCCGATTCGCCCTAAGTATTTTTCTGATCGAGCTTTAGAAAGTGCGCGATCATTAGCAATATTGAAAAAAAGAGATGAGTTTATGGTGCAATTGGGCTTTGATTCAAGGTGTATCGACTTGAATCAAGCTTTGATTGCTAATGTTGATGAAATTATCGGGGGAAAATATCAAAGTTTTGGTACTGTAGAAGGTGTGCTTAAAGCTATTGATGTAAGTCGTCAACCTATTTTTAGAGTTTACAATTTATTGACTAATAAAAGTGTTAAATGTTACTTTGAACCAAATTTACTTGATAATATCAAAGAATATCTAGAAAAAAGAGTCTCTGTATCGGGGATAGTTACCTCTAGAGAAGATGGGGAAAAAATCGGGATTAAAGTTGAGTCAATTGATCTTTTTCCTGAGGAAAAAGATTTACCTACCATTGAGGAAATGATCGGAATTTGGGGAGGAAGTAAGTGATTCGTCCAACAAAAAAGCTACACTACTGGGATTCTTGTGTTTTTTTAGCTTTCCTGAAAAATGAAAAGGATAAAATTAATGATTGTATTTCTGTTCTCAAAGCAGCTGAAAATGGTCAGGTAATAATTGTGACTTCTGCTCTTACTTTTATTGAAGTGGTGAAATTAGAAAAAGGACAGCCAAAATTACCTAAAGAAAGTGAGGAAAAAATCAGAGATTTTTTCCGACATGAGTGGATTTATATTTATGATGTGGACAGAAAAGTTGGTGAACTAGCCAGAGAATTGATGTGGCAATATCAGGCACTAAAACCTAAAGATGCAACTCATGTGGCGACGGCAATTAAAGCCAGAGTGGATGTTTTAGATACTTTTGATGATGGCTTGCTGAAACTCTCTGGAGAAATCGGTGATCCTCCTTTAATAATTAGAAAACCTTTTTTTGAAGTTCAACTTGATCTTTTTTGAAAAAGTACCCATTCTCGCACAAGAAAATTACAAATCGAATTACCGAACACAAAAGGTCTAAATTGATAGGAATACCTTCATATTAAAACAGATTTTGATTTAGTGATTACATCTCTTGCCAATGCTTTTTTTCAGACCAATTTAGAAACGGGACTATTTGTTTGGAAGCCCACACCAAAAGAGCAAATATTTTTAAGCAAAATTAATATTAATAATCAAGAAGAAGCCCTTTTAAAAATGTACGTTGCCAGAAGTAAAGATTTAACAGCAAATCAAACCAATAATATCAATTGTTCTCGCCAGAAATGCCAGGATCAAAACTGTAATTTCATCCCTAATTATCCCAAAATTTTCTTTGATGTTAATACGGCTGAACCTCTACAACCATGGCTACCGATAGAAAAAATAGAGGATTTACTTGATTAAAATTAGGAATCAAGATACATCGAATAAACTTAATTGTAGAGGTGTAAATCTTGCAGGTTTCTCAAGATCATAATTAGCAATAAATACCTCCTTGCCCTTGCGTCTTTCACTCTGATAACCATGTTCTAATTTTAAACCATTTTTTTGATCATCAGTTCGATTAATAGTGTAATTCCATTCATTATCTTGTAAAGAAATACACCAATCATACATTTCTCTAATTTCGGAGCAATTATCATAAGTCAAAAGAAATTTAAATCGATGTTGATGTTTTTTCAACGTCTTACATAACCTTTCATGATCTTCTAGACTGAAGAAGCAGGAATAGAATTTATTTTGATCTGCTTGAAAGTAAGGAGGATCGACAAATAAAAAGTAATCATCGGGTAATTGATTGATTAAATCTTCAAAATCTAAACAAGATAAATTGACATTTTGCAGTTTTTCCGAAGTGGTTTTTAGGTGAGAAGGCCAGTTTTCAGGACGCATAGAATACTTATCACCATAGCCCCAATAACAATTTTCAAGTTTCATAATTCCTGAGTAGGAAGTTCTATTTAGATAATACCAACGCATGGCTCTTTCTAGGTCATTGGCTGGTTGAAATTCATTTTTATAATAATTGTGTAATTCTTTGGTAGCGTTTAGACCTTTTAATAATTCAATTAGACTATTAAGATGATCTTTGATATGTCGATAACAGTTGATTAATTCCTCATCTTTGTCATTGAGAATATTCTCTGCTACACTTTCCTTAGCAAAGAATATAGATGCTCCCCCCGCAAAGGGTTCACAATACTTATGGTGACTAGGAAGACAAGCTAAGATTAGCTTACGGGCATAAAATTTACCGCCGGGATAACGAAAAGGAGAATTACTAAGTTTTTTAGCGATTTTGGACATTACCTTTGATTTTAGAGGCTTTTCTTTGAGATTATTTTAACAAAATTACGATATTTTATCTAGGAATGTCAGAGAAGTTCGGTTTTACTGTGGATAACGTGGTAGCGAAGGCAAAAGCGTTGTTAGGTTAATTAAAACTTTGGTTTTGTGGAAAAAGCCCGCGCAAGCGGGTTTTTTTGTGATTATAGGTCAACATAGTTTAGGCTTTAGGCTTAGTTCATGTAAAAATGTAAAGTAGGAAGAAGTACCGTAGGTTGGGTTGAGGCACGAAACCCAACATAACCAACAGCTAAGACAGGAAACCCAACATAACCAACAGCTACTTTTTTAACGTCAACCCAACTACTTAAAGGAGTAAAAACCATGAGTCTGTGTCTCAATCCTAATTGTTCCTCCGCCAATCCAGATGGCAATAAATTCTGTGAAAAATGCCGCTAGAAATTGTTCTTACAAGAGCGTTATCAAGCAACTCAATTAATTGGTCAAGGAGGATTTGGTCGCACTTTTAAGGCGATAGATTACAGTAAGCCTTCTCGACCTTATTGTGTGATTAAACAGTTTTTTCCCTCGGTTCAAGGGACTGATACAATTGAGAAAGCCTCAGAATTATTTGAAAAAGAAGCAATCCAATTAGAAAAATTAGGAAAACATCCCCAAATTCCTGAACTTTTCGCCTATCTCAATCATGATGATAACCGTCAATATTTGGTACAAGAATATATTGAAGGACAGAATTTAGAACAAGAATTAAGAAGCCAGGGGGTATTTAATGAAGCCAAGATTAAAGCTTTATTAACGGATATTTTGCCGGTTTTAGATTTTATTCATAGTCAGGGAGTGGTTCACCGAGACATTAAACCAGAAAATATTATTAGACGTAACTCAGACAAGAAAGCGGTTTTAGTAGATTTTGGCGCGTCTAAAGTTGTTACACATCTTAACCGTTCTGTTACTGGTACAGTAATCGGTTCAGCGGAATATATCGCACCAGAACAAGCCAACGGTAAGCCGATCAATCTTAGTGATTTGTATAGTTTAGGAGTCACTTGTATTTATTTGTTAACTCAGGTTTCACCCTTTGATTTATTTGATACCAGGGGAGCATCTCACTTACGCGATAAGTAATTATACTTAGCCTAAAAGCCACTCTTAATCGTGTCTTGGAACGAAATAGAGGCTTTTAAAGACTGCGTACATGGAGAATTAAAACAAGAATTACCCTCGAAAAGCCTATTTT
>NZ_JAPZQJ010000659.1:0-11017 GCF_027530405.1 Microcystis sp. LE19-41.2A
AAGTTTGTGGTGCACATTCTTGGTTTTGCTGTATTTAGTTATTGGTGGGGGGGGTGTGGGTTGTGGGGTGGGGGGTGATGGGGAGATGGGGTGATGGGGAGATGGGGTGATGGGGTGATGGGGTGATGGGGAGAATAAATAAAGTAATCTATTGACTCCTGACTCCTGTATCCTGTCTCCTGACTCCTGACTCCTGTATCCTGTCTCCTGTCTCCTGACTCCTGTATCCTTTATCCTGTCTCCTGTATCCTGTATCCTGTCTCCTGACTCCTGATCACTGATTCAAGAGGGCAATTGTTTAAAATCAAAATTTGTCTCTTTTCCCTTGACAGATGGCTCGGTTTGTGCTAGGCGATTAGCCATTTGTACCAGATCCACCCCGGTAGCTTGACGCAATTGTTCAGCAAAGGCAGTCATTTTCGGGACAAGATTACCATCACCTCCGTCCACTACCGTCACCGTTTGCACCTGCACTTCTGGGACACTAGCGACCATTAATTTCAGCAATAACTCCAATTTTTGGTATAAAAAGATGTTTTTAGCGTTATTTCCCGCTCCTTGCCAAGAAGCCGCTAATTTTTTGGTTCCTTCCGCTTGCGCTTTCCCCTGTTCGATAATTTTGGCCGCTTCCCCCCGGGCTTTGGCGATCGCTTGTTGACATTCCGCGGCCGCAGGGGCGATCACATCTGCCTGTAATTGCTGTTTCACCTGCTTAATTCGGGCAGTTTGTACCGCCACTTCTGCCTGTACTTTAGCTAAATCGGACATAACCACCGATTCTACCTCGGCAATCATGGCGCCGCGCTTAGTTTGAGTGTCGCGCACCCGTTTTTCTGCGTCAGCTTTGGCTATTTCTAAATCTTTTTGGATACGACGCAAAGCGGTTAGGCGTAGATTCTCGGAATCCTTGATAATCGATGTTTTTCGGGCTTTTGCTTCTGCTATCCGGGCATCTCTCTGTAATTCGGCTTTTTGCTTCCGTCCGATCGAATCGAGATAACGCACCTCATCGGAGATATTCTGTATCTGCAAACTATCCAAAACTAAACCCAATTTTTCCAGATCCTGTTCCGCTTCTTCTAGGAGACTTTTAGCAAAAGCGATCTGATCGGAGTTCGCTTGTTCTGGGGTTAAATTGGCCAAGACACCGCGCAAATTGCCCTCTAGGGTTTCTTTAGCCAATTGTTCAATTTCCTTGCGTTTCTTGCCCAATAAACGCTCGATCGCATTATAAATAATCGGTTCTTCCCCGGCAATTTTAATATTCGCCACCCCGGTGACGATTAACGGCACACCGCCCTTAGAATAGGCATTAACCACCCTGAGATCGATGATCATGTTGGTCAGGTCCATTCGATACACTTGTTCTAGCATAGGTAAACGAATACTGCTGCCCCCTTTTACCAAACGATAACCGATGGTTTTACCCGTGGCCGTGGGACGACGACTACCGGCAAAAATTAAAACTTCACTCGGTTGACAGATGTGGTAATAGTTACGGATGACTAATAAACCCGCACCTGTGCCTAAACCGAAAACTCCCAGTAAAACAGCGATAATTTCCATAGATTTTATTACGGTCGATGCTCGGATCAAATTAACTAAATTGTATCCATCAATTTCCAACTTTGACAGACCAGTAGTCTAGTAGGGTGTAGGTAGGGTTTGCGGCAAAAAGTTTTTCGTGGGGTTAGGGTGTGGGGTGTGGGGTGTGGGGTGTGGGGTTTTACCGATTTTCAGGTGGTCAATTACCTAATTTTCAGGGAAAAAGTCCCAGAATTTTCCCCCCAATCACTCCAATGGTCGGCACTTTTTGAGGGAAAAAAAGTCTAAAAACCTTATCCAACAAGGTTGTTAGATTTATTCAGCAAATCCTAGGTACATCGAAAATTAAAATAAGTTAATGATAGAGTAAAATCCTCTAGTTTTATGTTGACTTCAATCAAATTGCTTCTAAAATCTACACATAACTTTATTCGTAGAGCAAATTATTCGATGTATGAATAATCTCAAAAAATCTCTCGGCATTTGTTGACCGTCGCTTCTGCTGCTGTGGGTGTCCCCGAACCCACGGGTGTTCTTGGTCATATCACACTAGGGGGTTTAATGCTAGGGGGTACTGTCCGCAAAGCGAGAAAATAATGTCCCAGAGAGAGGAGGCGCGGGTTTCCTCTCTCTTTTTTGAGGGGTTTTCGAGCCTTCAGCTTTCAGGATCTATCCCTAATTCCCGCAATCGTGCCGCTAGTTGTTCTGCTCGTTGTTTAGCCGCAGAAGCCTCTTGTTTCGCCGCAGAAGCCTCTTGTTTGGCCGCAATTAACTCCTCATCGGCCAGGGGAATTAACTCTCCTTCCAGCGTCAACCAGCGCAACCATAGCCGCTCAATCCCCCGATAGGAACCTTGCCACAAACCCAAGCTCAATTCTAGTTGAGGAATCGGTAAGCGTCCCTCCACTAAAGCTACGGGTTGGTAATGACCATCTACCAGTTCAAACGCTTGAAGTTGGTTAGTATAGCGGCTAAAAACTACATAGTAGGGAACCTGCAAAATCTGTTCATAAACTGTCCACTTAGTTGGCGGTTCTTCTGGTTGGCGTAGTTCTTCTCCTAAATCTTGATTTTCCGTACCTGGAGACAATAATTCCACCACAATCGTCGGAGAAACCCCTTCCTGCCAAATCACATAGCTTAAGCGCAGGTCATGGCCATCATAGAGGCGAGGAACACCAACCACCCCAAACCAATCGGGACGCTTGTACCATTGAGGGTGTCTGACATTGTAGTAAAGGTTGAGGTCAGCAGCGCTAAAAACTAGATCTGGTTCCCAGTTGGGAGGCTGGAAAGTCAGTAGTAATAACTGAGGTTGTAATAGGTGAAATTCGTCAGGCAAACCGGGTTCCAGTGGATTGTCACTAGGTAAATCGTACATCGTCGGCAAGGATTGCCGAGGGGAAAGGGGAGGGTCAGATTGGGGAATGGTGAAGGTAGGTGTAGTCATAATTTTATTTTAGAAAACGGGTTTCTGAAAGAAACCCGTTTTCTGTGTAGGGTGCGTTAAGCGGCTATCAATTTGTCATCAAAAAAACCAAACTACAAACTACAAACTACAAACTACACTGTAATCTTGATTGAACTAACAGCGTCATTTTCATGATTTATTTCTGGCATTTTTGAAGCGACCGTTATCGTTAATTTCAATCCTAAAGCTTGAAGCCAAGAGGTTAGTTGATTCATGGCTTCAGGTGCAGGTTTTTGCATTAGTTCTTCCAATTGCTTCGCCTGAATTTTGATTTGTTCTGGTGTTAGATTTTGAGGTCCAAGGGCTTCTAGGACGTGATTGAACGCGAGTCTGAGTAATTCTGATTCAAATTCATATTCATCTCCCTCGAGATGAGTTTCCAAATAAACTGCTGCATAATGGGAATCTTTAAGAGATTCGATCAGGGAATCATGATAACTATCACTGACTGGCATTTTCTCGGCTCCTATAGTCTTGCCAATATTTTTGAGCTATTTCAATGTCTTTAGCTTGCGTTTTTTTATCTCCTCCACACAGGAGTAAGATAATCGTTGTTCCGATTTGTCCAAAGTAAACGCGATAACCAGAACCATAGTCTATTCGTAGTTCATAAACTCCTGCTCCTACTGATTTATAATCCCCTAAGTTACCTAAATTAACCCGGTTTAGGCGTTGAGCAATTTTAGTTTTAGCCTTAATATCCCGCAAAGAATCGAGCCATTGGGCAAAGGGAACTTTGCCGTCACTGGTAACATAACGTCGAATTTCTCTGGGTTGAGCCGCCATGGGATAATTATAGCAGTTATACTATTTTTCTAAAGTAATGGCAGATATGGTTAATTACCCTCACCCCCAACCCCCCACCCCCCTTATCAAGGGTAGGGTTGATTCATGAATCAACCCTACCCGACATCGTAGAGCAGGGGGGGTGGGAGAGGGGAGTATTTAGAAAACGGGTTTCTGAAAGAAACCCGTTTTCTAGGGGTGGGAGTATGTCAAACTAAAAAGTAAAGCTTAGACAGCCCATCTTTATCATGCCAGATCAGCCAATCTCGATCGCCCAATACTACCACGAGCGGACCAAATACGACCCCCAGACGATCGCCTCAAAAAGTAAAGGTCTTGATTGGAGTCAACAACCCCATCCCTTCAAAGAATACAAAATCGGTCAGACGTTCGATCTCAAACCCTACCTCTCCCGTCAAATGGTTCCCCAAAAAGGAGACTTTTGGCGACGTATATCGCGAATTTTGGGCTGTAGCTATGGGTTAACTGCCAAAATCGCCACTATGGGGAGTCCCTTGTACCTACGTTCCGCACCCTCTGCTGGTGGATTATACCCCGCCGAGGTCTATCTGATCTCCCGTGGCACGGAATTTTTACCCGCCGGTCTCTACAGTTACCAAGGTCAAAGTCACTCGCTGCTTTTATTCTGGGAAAGTGATGTCTGGACCAACCTACAATCTGCTTGTTTCTGGAATCCTGTTTTAGAAAATACCGATATCGCTGTAGTTACCAGTGCCATTTTTTATCGGTCCGCTTGGCGCTACGAAGATCGAGCTTATCGGCGTATTTTCCTCGATACAGGGCATTTATTGGGCAATATTGAGCTATCAGCCTCGATTAATGACTATCGCGCCCATTTAATCGGTGGTTTTAACGATATCCAGATGAATGAATTGCTTTATCTCGATTCCGAGAAAGAAAGTGTCATGACGGTGATTCCTTTGGCAGATCTGCTCAATATCCGGCAAAATCTCCCCCCTAGTACCACGGCACTCCCTTCGGCAACCACGACTCTTTATCCCAAAATTCCCGAGGGAGAATTATTAAACTCCCTACACCGAGCCACTATCATAGCTACAGATGAGAAGATAGAAGCAACTGTTACCCCCTCTAATTGGGAAGATAAATATAATTTTCCTTTTTGTCTAAAAGTTTCCGTGACATCCCGTCCCGTCAATTGGGGGGAAGATTTAATCGATCTGGAAAGTACGATGCTTAAACGCAGATCTACCCGCGCTTATAGTGGCGCTAGTCTCAGTTTAGACGAATTGCGAGCGCTGCTGCATTTCACCTATCAACCCCAAGATTATGCCGGCCAAAATCTCGATCCCAATCCCGATTATTTTGCTCTGGATTTATTGGAAACTTTTATCGCTGTTTCGGCAGTAACCGGATTAGAGGAAGGCTGTTATTATTATGCTCCCAAAGCCCAAGAATTGCGGCAAATTCGCTTTAAAAATTTCTGGCAAGAGTTACATTATCTCTGTTTAGGTCAGGATTTGGGACGAGATGCGGCCGCTGTGGTTTTTCATACGGCGGATCTGTCAAAAGCAGTGGCTAAATATGGCGATCGAGTCTATCGTTATCTTCATGCAGATGCGGGTCATTTGGGACAGAGATTAAATTTAGCGGCTATTCATCTGGGGTTAGGGGTTAGTGGTATCGGTGGTTTTTTCGATGATCAAGTTAATGAAGTGTTAGGAATTCCCTCCGATGAAGCAGTTATCTATATCACTACTTTAGGCCGACCGAAGGTTTTTTAAGGTGAGTTTGAACCACTGAAGGGGTGACAAGGAAGTTGAGGTCATTGTACTCTGTACTTTGACCGGTTCACTTTCTCCCTTGGACGTATTTTGTTTAAAGGTTAATCCAACTACGGACCATCTGTCGGGGTTTTCCTGAATTTTTAAAAGCGGTTCTATTGTGGCATAAAAAGCGATTATTAATGTAAAATATATCACCTTTTTTCATTTTGAAGCGGACTGTATTTTCCAGTTCCGAAAAAAAGTCGTCGATGATGTCGAGTGTTTTTGTGATAGCTTCCGGTTGCGCTATTTCCAGTTTGGAGTAAGCGACTTCAATCCAGTACCGCATATAACGAAAAACCAGACCCTGAGAATCGGCTGAGAATAAGGGGAAATTATTCTTTTGAATAGCTTCTTGAGAATTAATCTCTCCAGGTGTAATCACATCCCGCGCCAAAGGTTCGTAAAGATAGGGAACTAGGTCTGTATGGTTTTGCCAGAAATATTGATACAAATTGGCGGCGTTTACTACCAGGGAATCTCCTCCCTCATCTGCGGCAGCAAGACACAGTAAGCCAACAAGATCAGGGAAGTAGTTTTTGGCTGTACTATCGGTATGATAGCCAGTTTCTGCATTCGTCATCGAAACGGGTATAGCTTCTTTAGTGTAATCCATTCCTCGATCGATTACATCAAAAAAATAGCCATAGCGGTGGTTTAGCAGTCCAAAAATGCGAGAAATAAAAGCATAAATTAACCGCATTTCTATTTCTGTTAATTCCGGTTCTAATCGGAAAATAATTATGCCTGGTTTCTGGAGCAATTTCTCACGAAATGGTAGGAAAAAATCAAGATTTTTATTGACTGTTTCCTGTCCTATTTCGTTGGGTTTTTCAAGCCATTTGTGATTGCTTCTTTTTAGTAAATCTGAGACTAATGATTCTGGTACATGAAAAAATAGTTGAGAAGGATCAGGCAATTTTTTCCAAGTCAGTAATGAAATATTAAGCTCAGAAATCGGTATAATCATTTTTGAATTTTGAAAGCAACGTGAAGGGGAAGGTCAATGAGCGGAGTAAAAAATTCTGGGTCTAGTTCTAAATGTTCCTGATTAATTTTTAGTTCATAAACTTCTGGCATTTTTGTGAAGGCTGCTAAACGAAGAGATGTGAAGTAATCTTCCATAGTTTTATGAACACATTGCACGGCGACGGCTTTTCTATCTCGGCGCCAAATCTCACCGGGGAATAATTGATCGCGTCCGGAAAAATAGCCAGCTTTCGGGTTAAAATAAAACGGAAACTTATCTTTTTTCAGAAAAGGTAAAGAGGGATGGGGGACGGCGAACAGGAAATAGCCACCGAATTTCAAAAGTTGGTAGGCTTTCTGCAGCGTGCTAATAGTTTCTGAAACATTTAAGTAGTTGAACAGAAACATAGCCAGAACTAAATCGTATTGTTCGGACTCAGTGACCGCAAAATCACGAATATCACCAGCTTCATAGGAAGCATTAGTAATCTGATGCTCGTTTTTTTGAATCAAGGCCTGCTCGATCATTTGCGATGAAATATCAATCCCATGAACAGATTGAGCGCCTCGGTTAATTAACTCTCTTCCTACATAACCTTCCCCACAGCCTAGATCTAATATATTCTTGTTGACAATCGGTTCACATAAATCAATGACAAACGGACGCGCGGAGTAATCAGAAAGCAAAATCGGTTCTACTCGTTTCCAGTCTGCTGCGCTTTCGTCGTAAAGTTTTTTGGTTTCTTGTGTTGCTTTCATACCTATCTAACGTGATAAAATTTGCACTAATTTTGTTTTAGTCTAGCACTGTGTAAGTAATTACCCATAAAACTTTTACCAGTTAATCCAAAATCAGCTATCGCCAGAAAAATTAGCTCTTCTTCTCCTAAGTTCACAGATTGATGCACACACCAACGGGGAATAACAGCAAAAGTACCCGGTTCGACCTCGTTTTCGTATTGATCAACAATAACTTTTCCTTGACCCTGAAGAAATACAAATACGGTTTCATGTGCGTGTCTGTGCATTTCATTCGCTTTTCCTGGCTTGACTATAACTAGGCGTGGATCTAAAACTTCTAGATCAAATGGTAGGCGAAATACGTTAAAGTCAATATTGAGTTTATCAACCTTATTGTTGTATAAGGCTTCTAAGTTGCTGGCGCTGATTGTTGAAATAAGCTCTTTACCTTCTTGCACATGAGTCAAGCTTTTTTGTTCATTGATTTTTTCGGTCAATGCTCCCAGTCGCACTGTTTGAAAATCATGGTAAAGTTGTGATGCAAGCCTTAATATTGTTTGAGAGCATTGGCATTCATTAGATGGATCTGCAAGCCAATTTAACAGGTTCAGAACTTCTTCTTTGTGCTTTTCCGTTTGCATCCCGTATAGCAAAAGTGAACTCAATCCGGGTAGTAGTTTTTCCACTGGAACAGTAGATAAGTCTTCCGTCAATCCAATACGCACGTCATTGATTTGATGCAATAAAAGTTCCTGTTCCTGATTAGACAGCTTTTTGCCTTTAATCATTTTAGTGAAAAGCGTAACAATCTTGAGTTGGTCTGATGATGTCAAAGATTTATCTAACGCCGACGCACGTTCATACATATTGTCCCAGTAAGCAGCACGTAGATTTAAGGCTTTTAACATTCCTTTCCGTAATTCCAGAACAGCCTGTTCGCTTTCACTGGCTAATTCTTTAGCAATCTCAACTAAAGTTAAGCTGTGTTCATCCTCCACTTCTGTATGTAAAGGAAAAAATACATATTGCTGCAAGGATAATGATGTATGTTTTTTGATCGCTTCAATAATGTGTTTGTAGATAAATTTAACAACAGATTCAGTCCCTAAACCTATCGCTCCAATAGCTTGGAGTGAACTTCCATTCTGGAGCAGCGATAAGAATGATTCACGCCAGATTTCCACTTCAACACAAGGCGTTTGCGTGCTATCTACTCCCATCGCTTCTTGAAAACGCTTGAATAACTGTGGGTGAGGAATTTCCTGTACCCACTCGTCCTTAATACCTAATTTACGGATTGCTTCGAGATCTTCATCGTGTAGATGTCCGTTTTCTTCAGCTAAGTTCTTCAGCAGGTGATTTCGATGAGTGGGATTTTCTAGCTTTGATATTACTGCTGTTAAATAACGGGAAAACCAGTCACTATAAGCTCCGTATTGACTGGCAAAGTCTGTCAGAACTTCATCAATATGTTGAAATTCTCCTTTTTCTAAAGCCAGTAAATACGGATGATTAATCGCTCGATGGCTTAGTGCTTCCTCGATTAAATTTTCCATTTTTTCTCATCCCCCGATAGCCGCTCTCTTTTAAATATAGCGCTTTTCACGTTACTGAGGTATCGACAAGTTTTGCCAACAAGGGGCTTAAGCCCCTTGCCCATGCCTCATCCTGAGGAAAACTGCTATACCATCACAAAATTGGCCAATTGTCAATAGCGTTTGAGATGCGCTCCCCCTGAAAACAGATCATTCTTGATTAAGATTCTCTGAGACTTTCTCTCTCTAATTCGATTAAATTATCGATTTTCTTTAGCTTGGCATCCCCGGCAAGATAACCGATCCCGCGATGTAAATGTAAGCGAAATTGTTGAGTTAGAGTTTCTTTATCGGTTCCTAATCCGTCTTGATGACAACGTTGTTTGAGGGCAATTAAGAAAATATCGGACATTTCTCCCCCGAATACTTTCCAAGATAATTCTACATTGCTATCGGCAGGAATGGGAACGGGAGAGGGGAGACTCGGTTCAGCAAGGGAACGACAAAAAGCCCAACGACAGAGGATATTCCATTGGTCAATTTTGGTGTAGCGTTTTAATTTTATTAGGCTATCTTTGGCGGTTTGAGATAGTCGAAAACGTTCGATCGGTGATTCCATAATCTATAATTTTACCTCGCTCTGACCGATGAGAAAATAGTTAGTCATTCTCAATCCTGTTTAATAGGATAGTGGAAAGTGGGGAGCTTTTTTTCAGTGTTCAGTAAACAGTAATCAGTGAACTGATAACTCGCATCTGATAAATGATAACTGATGAGTCCATCTCACATTTGCAGAAATACCGGCAATCGGCAATTATCAGTGACTCTTAAATTATTACAGATATATCAGCGGCTGTCTGTAAGCATCCCACCGAAAAACTAATGCGCTCCGGGGTTTGGGGGCGGCGCCACGACCCCAACGGTAGGTTTGGGGGGTAGAACCCCCCAAAGGCTTGGATTGAGCGATAAAATCGGAAGTGATGACCAATTTTAGAAGATAGTTTCCCTTTAAAAATACCAACTCGGTAGATTTACAAAAATGAGATGCACCCAATTTTACCCCCGATCACTCCCATATCTGGTACTTTTTGATTGACAAAAGGTCTAAAAGTCTTACCCAACAAGGTTTTTAGATTTATTCAGCAAACCCTATCTGTTTTGACTTTGTGTTCTTTGTGTCTCTGTGGTTGGCGTTGTCAGATGTAAAGATGAATCAAGCAAAAGTGTAGGGAACTGGAACATCCTTAAACTTAAGGTAATGAATTAGAAGCGGTAGGGAATTTTCTAACATTTTGACACATTTTGAATAGCAGAGAGTCTGACGATGAAGACGGGCTAAGTAATGACGTAATCTTGTATTTTCTCCCTCTACCCTTGTCCTATAAGTTTTGCTAACAATCTGATCCCCATCAGGGATAAATATTGGATACACTGGATTTCCATCACTTACCCAAAAATAACATTGCCAAAATGAGATAGCTTGCCATAAACGTTGAAATGTCTCTGCACTATGTTGCCGAAGGCACTCGCCTTGCGAGACCACCAATTACCCATCCAAGAATTCCATCTCGAAAGTGGTCAACAGCCGTCCAGAGCCAGATTTTGTTCTTTTTTTTACCAACAAAGGTCTCTAATTCATCTAGTTCTCCCACTTCTGGAATCGTTTCTGGATTATAGGAATCAGGCAGCAGTTTTCCCACTTGTTTGACCCAATCTATAATGGTTGTTCGTGAGACTCCCGTCACTCTCTCAATGCCTCGAAATCCCATGCCATTTACCTACATTTTCAGACAGGTGCGCTTAACATCATCGCTATAGCCCTTGGTTTCATAGCTATCGATGAACTGGCGACCACAGTTTACACATATATAGTTTTGTTTTTGACCACGATGACCATTTTTATTGATGTGGTCACTTTTACATTCTGGACATTTCATCGTTTTTTTTCCTTCATTGAGTTTCTATCTATTTTGCCTTCTCATCTCTTTATCTGACAACGCCCCCACTGATAACTGATAACTGATAACGGCTCTTCGGTTTGTGTTATGCAATGGACGGGGGTTATAAGGGATGGAACCCTTATAGAGAAAGGCATTTAGCGATTTTTGTCAATTGTTTTTATCTAGAGCGAACTAATCAATTAAGTCTCTTGCCAGATAAGGATT
>NZ_JAPZQJ010000135.1:0-4076 GCF_027530405.1 Microcystis sp. LE19-41.2A
CCTTATCTGGCAAGAGACTTAATTGATTAGTTCGCTCTAGAGCAAAAACAATTGACAAAAATCGCTAAATGCCTTTCTCTATAAGGGTTCCATCCCTTATAACCCCCGTCCATTGCATAACACAAACCGAAGAGCCAAAAATTGTTACAAAAGTTACCAGTAAACGGAATTATGCTAGAAACCAAAACAATAGAGACAGACAAAAAAAATAAAGCTATTAAATTAATTATGAAGGGATTAAGTATTCAATGGCTTCCCTTGATAACTATTGTGGTACTTTCAAAGGCTAAGATTATTCCTGATAAATCACCCTTATTAGGCGTGTTAGCATTTATTGTATTAGGATTATTAATATATGGATATTTTCCTTTTGTTAAGGGTTGTTCTCGTTACATTCAAAGTAAAGGATACTCACCTAGTTGGGGGATAGTAGGATTACTTAGTTTTGTTGGCTTATTTCTTTTATCGGCAATTACTCCTAAAAATACCGTTATATCCTCAGAAGATTTATCTGAAGAACAGTCAACGACTACTCCTTTTGAAAAAATTAACCTTGTAGAAATTTTTTTATTCTACAGCATAGGTTTACTATACACAATGGTGATCTGTGCAATGCCACTTTTTAAACTTAATAATTGGGACTATACGGGATTTTTCAACGAAACAAGTGGACAAAGAACAATTTTCTCCGCATTCTACATCTTTCTGTGGTTATTGTTAGTTATAAGAGATTTAAAAATAGCAGATTTTAAACTCAAAGATTTTATTCCTAATCTGAAAATCTCTTGGCGAATAATTACTGAAATAGCGATTATCTACACTACTTTTTCGATCTCATTGGGTAGGTTAATTTATTATAGTTTTTCTTTAATATTGCCTGACCATATGGAAAAAATAATTAATCAATATAATCCTCAAGATTTTGGAATGTTTTTACTTGATTTTTTAATTGACATTTTAATAACGTATCCATTCCATATTTTTTTATTTCAAGGAATTTTATTACAAAAAATATCTCTTAAAGTGGGAAATAAAAAAGCTATTTTAGTGATACTTCTTATATTTTTTATATTGTGGCTTCCTACGTTTAAGCCCAATTTCCTAGTTAGTTTGTTTTACATATTGATCTTATCCATTTTATTGTTTAAAACTGCCAATTTATTAGATATATTTGTTTTTGGGGCAATTACAACCCTAATGTCTAATATGTTATGGTTTATTTTTTATGCTCAAAACTTCAACTTTCCCTATCTTTCAATTCTTGAGTATAGGAAAATAAATGAACCTTTTTTAGTTCTATACTCAATTTTAGGAGTTATATCTTGCATCTTTTTAGTTAAGTTTATTCGTAATAACTTTCCTAAAGAAAATGACAAAATTCCTTATTTAAAAAATAGAGAAAAGTTATTAAGTCAGCAATTCTAAATTTGCGCTGTAGCAAAGGTTTCAGGTTTTAGTTCACATAATACGGGCTAAAATTTAATGGGATTAACGATTCTATTTCACAAGACTTCAGGTTTTTAGCATGATAGTACACATGGAATTGCCCCAAAAACCGCCTTTAAAATGTTGGTAACCGTTCAGGGGGGGACGAAATCTGGTAATCTAAGGGGCATGGATGAGAAGCACCAACGGTTGATACCAGGAATTGGTGCAGGGGATTGGGAAAGAACGACCGCCAACGTCAGACAGCTAGTAGTGCAGTTAGGTTTGAAGATAGAACAGCTAGAGCAACGGTGCTGTGGCGGCGCACTAGCTTTGGTTCTCAAAGTGAGGCGGGTAGTGTTTTTGTGGCGCGGATGCTGACGTTAGTTAGCAAAGGCAGTTCTTCTCCTTCTCTGCTACCCCAGGAGAGTTCTTCCACTGAGTCAATGCCACTGGCGGCTTGACATCCCCCCCCCTGAACGGTCACAATGAGACTATACGCCTTATGTAAGTTAAAAGCTGGAATGGTGTAAACTCGTTCGATAGATTATCTCTCTAGTCGGAGTGTTGGACTCAAACACTTGATCCCTAATTAGGTTGTTTTAGGTCACATCAAGAGTAATACTTTATTAGGTTTCTTACAGGAAATTTTAAAGGTTTGAGCCTTCGGTAAATCTTTCGAGGTAGCCTAGTTATCTTATGTCAAAAATAGCTTGAGCGATTTTTTCAGAGGATTTTCCTGGTCTAAAGTAATATCCTCTGAATGCTTATAATGTTACAAATTAAGTGATTTTTACTCATTTCAGTACAATGGCAAAGAATCAAGCCGAATCTATGTCTGATCAGAATCATCAGCAGCCAGATATGGGTGCGAAGAAAACAACGCAGGCTAGGATAGAAGATCAGGATGATAATCAAATAAAAACGGGAATTGATCCTAAAATTGATTCGGAAAAACCGTTTAAATATTCGGAGCCAACAGGAAGATTAGGGGAGATAATCCTGCGCTTAATGCCGGTGGGTCTTTTGCTCGGAGGACTGAGTTATTGGGCGATAGTTGGTAAGATTCCGACTCCTATTCAAGGACGAGCGGTCATTTTGATTCCTCGTTCTATTGTTAATATCGAACCCCGTCAAGGTGGGCGGGTGTTAACCCTCCTGATTCAACCGGGAGATTCTGTCAAAAAAGGGCAATTACTGGCACCTTTAGAGTTTCCTGAATTAGAAACAGAATTAAAGGATAAAAAGGATAGACTAGCAGCTCTCAAGCAGCAGGATAAAAGAGTTGACTCTATTGAAGTGAGTCGTCGCCAATTGAATGCAGCCTCAATAGATCGCCAGCAAAAGGCGAATCAGCTTCAGATTAAAGCACTTCAAGTTCAATTATCCAGTAATCAAAAACAGCGAGAAGCCTATCTCTCCCATGCTCGATACCTTAAAAATTTCCAGAACTCAACGGATCAAAGACTAGCCGCCTACGATAAACTTATCGAAGAGGGGGCTGTCGCCAAGCTAGATTTTCCCTCCTATTTATTTCAGTTCAATAATCTAGAGGCTTCTAATAGTATCAATCGCGTCCAAATAGAACTCGGTCTCGCGTAGCGAGCGCGTTGCGACCGCCTTAAGGGGGTTGATGAAAGCCTGCCAGTAGTTGAACACGGGCGGCACAGAATAATATACTAAACACAGAAAAACGGCAAATAGACCTCCAAGATACAGCCAGTGATATTCTTCGTTACAATGCGATCGCTGACCAGCAACGAGAGATTAATACGTTAAAAACCACTATTCAAGCCAACAAAAATGTAGTGAGTCTGTACAACGGCCAGATTTTAGACTTATCTGTTAATCCGGGGGAAGTTCTGGCTCCGGGGGGGGGCGCATCGGTACGTTAGAAGTCTCCAATCTAAAGGCCAAGACCAATGTGGTAGCTTTGTTTAAGAGTGGTGATGCCAAACGATTAGAACCAGGCCAGGAAGTAGAAGTCGTTCCCGATCTCTATGATCGCGAACGCTATGGGGGTATCGTTGCTAAGGTAATTACCGTCGATCAGCAGCCGGTAACTGTGGCAGAACTGGCAAATATAGTCGGAAGTAATGAACTCGCCAGCAAGCTGTTTCTGGGTAGAGATGAAGACGATCGCGATAAGCCTATACCCGTCAATGCAAGTGTTATCAAAGCCACTTTAGCCCTGAAGGTCGATCGCAATACACCGAGTGGTTTTTACTGGACTCAAGCTAAGGGAGCGCCCCAAAGAATTACCAACGGGACTACCGCAGATGTCCATGCTGTGGTAGAAGAGCGTTCTTTAGTGAGTTACATAACCCCTGCTTTTCGCTGGGTTACAGGGGTGTACGACCGTTAACCACAAAATGCGATTGATCTGCTACGCAGTGCCTTCGGCATCGTAAGTAGCTGAAAGAAACAACGACTGGAATAAACGGTTAAACCTAATATGGAAAATCCGAAAAGACGTTCTCAATGGTGGACTTGGTGGTTTAAGTGGTGGATTAGGGACTTGCGTATTAATAAATTACCATCTAGACTAGAGAAGCAACTTGTTACTCCCACTCTCAACTATGGTAACTGAACTGACTGAAAAAATCAAATCAAGCTTGAAAGATGCGGCAAAAAAGCTGACAGGTTTTAAG
>NZ_JAPZQJ010000284.1:0-2799 GCF_027530405.1 Microcystis sp. LE19-41.2A
TTCGTTCGTGGAGAGCTTTATTGTAAACTAATCTTACACAGCCCAATGTGCGCCGCAATAGCGACTCTTGTTCTGGTGTTGGGTAAAATCGGTAAGAATAGGCTTTTTCCATGTCTCATATTTTAGCATATATTTCGTAAACGATGCTCATATTTAACAGTAAAGCCGTCGTAGAACGACGGGGTTTCAGACCCAAATTTTCGATGACAGTAACTCAGCAGACAAACTACCATCAGGATTTTGGCATGAAAATTTATGGCTTGAGCGGACTAAAACTTTAATCTTTTCTCAATCTTTCTAACAGTTCAGAGCGGGATAAATTCACTAAAGAAAGAAGTAACCCGGTGCGTTCTGAGATGGGAAGTTGGGCAATCTGTTCAACTAGACCAGACAATTCCGAATCTAGGGTTCCAAACCGCCCTTCCAGAAGACTAGCTATCAGCGAGAGTTGTCCCTCTAAAGTGCCTTCCTGTTTTCCTTCTATTTTCCAATCTTCTCGCTGTTTTAGATAGGCTGGTGATAGGTTCATGATGTCCTCCTGTTCCTCGCTACTTAAATTATCTCTCAATTCCAAATTCTTACGCCAGTTGGCTAGAATTTCTAACAAATTTTCTTGAAAAGAGTTATCTTCTGGCAATTGAACTAACTCTTCTACGGCTCTTTTTTGTGTTTCTCCTTTTCCTAAAACCCTCGACCATAAAGTGTCTTCACTCACTGGTAACTGGTGGATGGCAACGATTGCCACTTTGAGGAAGTCAGCTAAAAAGTAAACCCCTTTTAACCAATTCCTCTCATCGCTGTCAGCCCTGAATCCTTGAATCATTCTAGCTGAAAAGGTGGGGGTGAGAATCCATAAAACTGGCAATTCTGCGACCGTCAGAGTTTTGTTTGCCCGTTTCGCCTTTCTTAACAGGTCATTATGAACAGTATATAACTTTGATATACAACTGCGAATCTCTATTTCTGAGGGCGGGTTACGGAAAGGTTCAAACAAACAGGAAGTCGCCGCCATTTTTCCGAGTAAACCTAAAGGGAGTTCGGTCCTTGATGGTGAACTGGCCGGTTCAAACCAGACATCTATTTCTTGAACCTCACTTTTCACTTTCTTACTCTTTTTTATGGTTCCTAGAGGCGCTAACAGTTCCTCTAAATATTCCTTGGCAAATTGGTCGTGAATTTGGCGGGTCATTCTCGGAGATGACTGAGAATATAAAGGGGGATAAACTATCCTATTATATCATTAATTAAAAAGGAATCCAATCGACAACATTGATCCATGACTAGGAATCAAATTGACTAAGAGAGGAACGTCTTTTAAAAGGAATTAGTTTTTTGATTAATTCAGGTGTAATTAAGCCTTGGGGATAAAAAATCGTTCCCAAAACGATTAAAATTCCAAAAATAATCAAACGACCATCGCGCAAGAAATTCCCTAACCAAATTGGTAAACCATTCACGCCACCGAGGGCGCGTAAAACTTCGGGCAAAGCAGTTAAAACAATGCCTCCCACCACCGGCCCGACAAAAGTTCTTGAACCACCAATTAAAACGAAAGCCAGGAAAATAATACTGGCATCAAAAGTTCCCTGACGGGAATTCCAAGTATTGAGAAAATGGGCGCTTACTGCTCCCACAACTGCCGCTAAAACTGCCCCGAAAGTGAAGGATAAAACCTTGTGATAGGTGGGATTAATTCCCATGGCCGCAGCTGCCAATTCATCGGCACGAATGGCATTAAATGCCCGACCAATTTTGATGTTTTCTAACCGATAGAGAAACAGCATAGTTAGGAATAAGAGGGGCAAGGCCAGCCAAAGGTAGGCTAATTGAGTAGTGAAGGGTTGGGGAATGGCGAAAATACCGACCGCACCGCCAGTTATCTCGAGATTAAGGGCAATAATTCTCAAAATTTCTACCCAGGCGATCGTGGCAATGGCTAAATAAATCCCTCGCAAACGGAGAACAGGAATACCTAAAACTATGGCTAATATTCCTGAAATAATGCCAGCAATTAACATTTCTAAAAAGACCAAATTAAGGGGATAATTGCTGCCGGTATTAGTAAAAACTTTCGTGGAAAGAATGGCGGACACATAACCGCCTAAAGCGTAAAAACCGGGGGTTGCTAAGGATAATTGACCAGCCATTAAGGGCAGATAAACTGAAATGCCTAAGATAGACCCAAATATCATTGAAACAATTAAAAAACCATAGGTGTTAAAAAAATCAGCCATATTTTCAGTGAGCGGTTATTGGGTATTGGGGGCTTAAGTTACTGGAGTCAATTAGCTAATTTTATCACCGTTTTCTCCCCTCTGATTCTCTGGTAATTCTCGAAATTATCATAATTTTTTATGTGACACTTTTCCTATATGGTAGCGTTCGCCACCTTAAAAGCAGACGGGATGATCGATGATGGGAAAAGGTATCTTCCTCAACTTTGTCCTGGAAAAAATTCGGGGGAATTTATGAAACAGCAGGATTGGTTACTCGGACTCCTACGGCTGAATTTCCCCATAAAATCGCAGTAGCGGCTGAAAAAGTCCTAGAAGCTGAGGATATTATCGGTTTTACCCCAGAAGCGATCCATCAGGTGCAGGCGATCGGTTAGAAACCAGTAATGTGGTTTTAAACGTTTTCAATTCGATCCTCTCACTAATTAAGTAGCTGGTTATAATTAAATTAAAAATGGATTTTAGGTTCGATCCCCCCTGCCCCCGTTGATCTATCCATTAGTCACATCTTTCTTAACATAAAATTTGACAAAAAGAGAAAAGTGTGCCAGATGGCTCAAGGGGG
>NZ_JAPZQJ010000412.1:0-8181 GCF_027530405.1 Microcystis sp. LE19-41.2A
AGGTAGGCGTTAAAAGTTATCAGATCCCCCCGCCTATCGGCACCCCCCTTATCAAGGGGGGATTAAGGGGGGATCGGCACCCCCCTTATCAAGGGGGGCAGGGGGGATCAGAGGCAAAATCTATCTTCAATTTAATTATAACTACTTACTTAACTGTTCACTGATAACTGAAAAAAATGACAAACTATCGCAATCCTGCCCCCACTGTTGATATTATCATCGAACTGATCGACTCGCCCCACCGTCCGATCGTACTAATTGAGAGAAAAAATCCGCCCTTTGGCTGGGCAATTCCGGGGGGATTCGTGGACTACGGCGAATCAGTGGAAACGGCGGCCATTCGGGAAGCTTACGAGGAAATCAGTTTGCAGGTGCAGTTAATCGAGCAATTTCACGTCTATTCCGATCCTAACCGCGATCCGCGTCAACACACCATTAGTATCGTTTTTATCGCCACGGCAAAAGGCCAACCGATCGCTGCCGATGATGCCAAAAAAGTCGGGATTTTTCATCTCTGGGAATTCCCCCAACCTTTATGCTTTGATCACGATCGCATTCTCAATGATTATCGTCGTTATCGGGATTATAAAATTCGTCCCACACATTAGACCCCAACCTAGCCATAAAAGCAATCCTTGCCAAAAACGTCCCCGAAAAAACTTAAAAAATTAGACACTTCTGAGGGCGACAATCGGCTCCAATTTAGAGGCACGATAGGCGGGAAAAACGCCGAAAAAGAGACCAATACCCGTGGAAACACTCAAAGACAGGGCGACGGCGGTGGCGGAAACAGTGGCGGCCAGGGGAGAGAAACTGGAGACGAGAACGATCGCTCCTGCACCGACGAGAATACCAAGCGCACCGCCGGCGATGGAAACGAGAGTTGATTCAATCAGAAATTGTAAGAGAATATCCTGTTCTCTGGCTCCGATCGCTTTTCTTAGTCCGATTTCCCCGGTTCTTTCCGAAACCGAAACGAGCATAATATTCATTACCCCGATACCACCGACAATCAGGGAAATACCGGCGATTAAAGCCAAAAGTAGGGTGAGACCCTGGGTAATCGTGGCGAAGATTTCGATCATCTGTTTAGCAGTTTCGACGCGAAAATCATCCTCAGCGACGATTTTATGGCGTAAACGCAGGAGATTCTGGATTTGGAACTTAGCGGCCCGGATTTCCTCCCCCGATCGCGCGGTGAGACTAATCCAACTCAACTCGACACCGTAGGGTCCGGTTTTGCCCACCAGTTGCGAGTTCATGGTGCTAAGGGGAATAATCAGCATTTCATCCTGATTATTGCCAAAAAAGGAGCCTTTCGCCTCTAAAATCCCGATCACCTCAAAACTGAGATTTTTGATCCGCAGCTGTTGACCAAGGGGATTTTGGGTGGGAAAAAGTTGCGCTGCCACTTCCGTGCCGATCACCGTTACCCGTTTGTTGCGGGCTAGATCGATATTATTGATAAAACGACCTTTTTCTAGGGTAAAATTGCGGACAGAAGCGTATTCTGGGGTGCTTCCCGTGACTAGAGCCGTCATGTTGCGATTACGATGGGAAATCAGGAAACGAGCGTTTATTTCTGGGGCGACTTCAGCGACGGTGGGAACCTGTTCGGCGATCGCCTGAGCATCGGCTAAAACTAGGGTTTTCGGTAAATTAACGGTGGTATTGCGTGCTTGTCGCGACCCCGGCACCACAAAAATGGTATTGGGTCCCAAGTTAGCAAACTGGTCATTGGCTAAGGTTTGCGCCCCTTGGCCAATACCGATCATGGCCACTACTGAAGCGTTACCGATGATAATCCCTAACATAGTCAGGCCGCTACGCACTTTATTGGCCCCTAGGGTGGAGACGGCCATTTTTAAACTTTCGATGATAAACATATCAGTTATCAGTGGGGTGTGGGGTGTGGGGTGTGGGGTGTGGGGTGTGGGGTGTGGGGAGAATAAATAAAATAATCTCCTGTCCCTGAATCCTGTCCCCTGAATCCTGTCTCCTGAATCCTGTCTCCTGAATCCTGTCTCCTGAATCCTGAATCCTGACTCCTGTCCGATCAGAAAAAAGACAATTTGGAGATATTTGTTAAGAAAAATTATTGAGATTTTTGATTATTTTTGATTAGTTTTCGAGGTATCTTCGGCTCCTTCGGGGAGATCGATAAAGACCTTTTCTCCAGCTTCCAAACCTGATAAAATTTGGGTTTTATCGTCTAAGACCAAACCGATCGAAACGGGTTGAAAACTCGGTTTATTTTCGGCATCGGGAACTAAAACCCCTGACTTGCCTTCCCGGGTGACAATGGCGACAGTCGGCACGACGAGGGCATTATCTAACTGCTGGCCGACAAAAGTTACATCCACATTCATTTTCGATTTGAGTTTGTCCCGTCCCGTCACCAAACCGATTCTCACTTCAAAAGAAGTAACATTATCCTCGATAATTGCTTCGGGAGCCACGAGAATAACTCGACCTTCAAAGACTTCTTCAGGAAAAGCATCGGCGACAATTCGCACTGGTTGGCCGCGCTGCAATAAACCCACATCTACTTCCGGCACTTTAGCAATCACTTCCAATCCCGATGCCAGGGCGATAATCGAGGTGGAAGTGGCGGAAGCGGTACTGGAGGCCGAAGTGGTGGGAGTGACAAAAGAACCCTCGGTGGCGTATTTTTGGGTGATGATGCCATCAAAGGGAGCAGTAATGACTGTATCGCGGTATTGAATCTTGATTTGCTCTAAATCGGCCCTGGCGGCCGCTACAGATGATTCTAGTCGAGCAAGCTCGGTTTCTTGGGTTTTTTGGCGTTGTTCGAGGGCAAATTTCGCTTCTGCGATCGCTGCTGCCGCTCCTATCATTTCCTGCTCAATTCCAGCCACTTCTGGGGAAGCGGTTTTATCCGCTTGTTCCAAACGGCGGATCGATTCGTCTAAATTGGCTTTAGCGTTGAGATATTCATTGAGGACGGCATCAAATTGGTCTTGAGCGATCGCTCCTTCCTGGACTAAATTTTCATTGCGTTTAACCCGATTTTCTGCTAGTCGAAAACGGGATTGGGCTGCTTGTACCTGAGCTTGCAGCTGGTCTAAATCTTTGGGAATTCTTTCTTTGGCCTGAGCTAAACGGGCTTCTAATTGCTTATAACTGGCCTGGGCCTGATAAAATCGGGCTTGTAATTGCCGGATATCTTCGGGAATACTGCGTTTAGCCTGTTCCAGACTGGCTAGAGCTTCCCGCAGATGCGCTTCTGACTGCATTCCCCGGGCATACACCTCTAAATTATCCATGACGGCGAGGGTTTGTCCCCTTTTAACAATCATGCCCTGATCCACCAATAATCGCACTAATCGGCCGGGGTTTTTCGGGCTAATGTTGACACTTTGGATTGGTTCCACCCTACCACTAGCTTTAATTTCCACAGCGAGGGTTTCCCGTTGAGCAGGAACGGTCATTTTCGCCAATTCCAGGCCAGGAGGAGGAGTTTGCAGCAAGCGATAAGAAACCACTCCCACCGCCAGAAAACCACTAGCCATGAGTCCGAATATCCAAAATAGGGGGCGATTTGATTTTCCCAACACGGTTATTGCCATCGATCAGCCAAAAGTTAATTGGTTATATACTAACGTCTCTAGAGTTGCCTTTGTTGTTTCGTTAGCCAACAACTCCCAAGCGAGATAGACTGATTTAAAAAGGCCTATCGCGGGGGTAAACTGTGCCAAAACTTCAATTAATCATTTCTTTGCTCGTTTTTTTCGTCGCTGGCAGCCCGCCGGCTTTTTCCCAAGCGCTACTCCCCTACGCCATCGAACCAGAGTTAGAACAGATGGAACAAGCGGGAATTGAAATGGCCGAAGATGCCATCCAATTAGCTCGTTTTCGCCGTACCGATGCGGCCCTCGGACGGGCTAAGTTAGCGGTGCAGTTAGCCCCCCATCTCTATCAAACTTGGTTTATTCTCGGTAGTTTATATCTGCAAGACGATCAGGTGCAACCCGGTATCGAGGCATTAAATCAATCTTTGTCCCTTGCTCCCGCCGATGCCCACGCTAATATTAAATTTTCCCTCGGTAGTGCCTATTTTCAGAATCAAGATTACAAGTCTGCTATTGCCCAGATTGAAGCGGGTTTGCAAATGAAACCCGATATCTCCCCCGCTCTTTTTGATCTCGGTAATTCCTATCTCAAGTTAGCACAATATCCCCAAGCGATTGCAGCTTACGAAAAAGCTGTTAGTCAAGATAAAAATTTTTGGCCCGCTATTAATAATATTGGTTTAGTTAAATACGAACAGGGTGATAAGGAAGCAGCCCTTAAAGATTGGCGCGCCGCTTTGAAAATTGATCCTAAACAGCCGGAACCTCAGTTAGCTATTGCGGTGGCTATTTATAGTCAAGGAAAAACTGAGGAGGGCATCAAATTAGCTCAGGCCGCTCTCACTAGCGATAGTCGTTATGTCAGTCTGGAATTTTTAGAGGAAAATCTCTGGGGTCAACGTCTTCTGCAAGACACGGAGAAAATGTTTAATCATCCTAAAATGAAAGATTTTATCGCTCGTTTACCACAACCAACCCCAGAAGTGGAGGAAGAAAATTAAGCTGATAGCAGCAAGCATTAAGATAACCCCTTAGTTAATTTGCTAGGAATTCTTGAGGCTTGCTCTAGGTAATTAGGGCTGGCTGAATATCGGTAGCAGCTTTGCTAAAAAATGGTTTTGGGACTTTATTAGCAAAACAACAAATTTTTTGCCGCAAACCCCACATACAGTACAATTATTACAGTTAAGGGTTTGAAAGGCCTAGGATGATGGCAAAGCAATCAAGGGCGATCGCGGTAACAGAACATGACAATAAGTGTCCTGAATGTCTGCACTTGGAGATTTTGGGAGAACCCCTTGCGCCTGAGTCTAAGGGTGTTTTTTCGCTTTTGAAAAAGTCTGATCCAGAGGCGTTTTCCCTATCGGTGCGGATTATTTTTAATCAGCAGTGGCTTGATTTTCGCTTTGGACGGGTTAAGTTTGGTTTGCGGGGGGGAGAGTTACGCTTAAAACTGGAGAATGGCCAAATGCCTTCTGAGTTGAGAAATGAAGCGTTGAAAAAGATTTTAGCAAGGGAATTAGAGATTGAACGTCAGTTAGGAGGAGAACAGGAAAGCAAGTTTCAACTAGAAGGTTCTGCAACTCCTGATTTATCGAAAGCAAGCTTAAAGGGAGTTAGAGAAAAGCGTCAAAAAGAGTCCCAGGGGGATAAGTTTCAGCTTAAAATAGCGCAAATTAGTCACAAGGGAGCAAATAATCAGCCTGTGTGGGTGTTCGAGAATAGGACAGGTGAGCCTGTTTTGATTGGGGAATTAGCGGATTCCCTGGGTAAAATGTTAATTGCGGGTGTTCCCTGGAGCGTTGAAGCGACATTTACTCCTGAAATGCGTCAGGTTGTGATTACAGGTTTAGAAAATTTATTTAGAGATGATATTTATCGACACGAAAAATTAAACATATTTGAGTTAGGATTCGCTAAGTTATTTTTAAAGCATAAAACCCAACCCTATCTAAGTCGTCAGGTATTACGTTATGAGTGATGCAGATTTTATTCGAGAAGTTGAAGAACTGTACCTGCGTCTTGCTAATGCAGATACAGATGATCTGGTTGAGTTAGCTAAACTTGCGGGTTTAGACCCTAAAACAGATTTAGCCGACTCTGTTTGGGTTCCCTATCCCAGCTTTGGGGAATTTCGCCAAAACACCTTAGCGGCGGCGGTGCTGACAGATTATCTAGAAGAGCATGGGATAGAGGTAGATGCTGCGGCGGCTGATAATGCTCAAGTGGTACTACCCAAGCTAGGTAAACTAGAAGCTGTATTGATTCCCCAAGACTCTGGTGAAGAAATGTTAGATTTAAGCCAAATTAGGGTCGAAATTGACCTAAATCCGGCAACCCTAGCCTATATTTTAATCGAGTTAGGGGAAGGAGGAGCTTGGTTAACTGGGGTTCTGTTGAGTTCGGATCTGCGTCAGGATTTCCCAGAAGGCGGTGCGGTGTCTTTGTCCATGAGGAAACCTATATCGGCGCTGTGGGAGGCTTACCGTCGGTGGGAAAACTGTCAGCAAATCATGGCGCAGTATATCGATAAACAAGGCTGGTCGGCGGAACAGCGAGCGGAGGTAATCACAGTGTTAAACTGGGTCTGGGACTATCGGCAGGACTATGAGCGTCCGACGCTATTAAAGGAGTTTTTAGAAGAGAAGGCCAGCGAGAATCATGAGAATTTTAAACCCTTAGTCTCGCGTCCGGAAGGGGTAAGGGAAGCAACGCCTGAGCCGTCTTCAGAGGGTGCGGTGGACTGGCTAGAGGTGGCGATGGATTTGCTTGATGAATTGGGAAAATGTATTTAAAAAATAATCATGAAAAGCATTAAAATAATTGTCGAAAAACACCCAGATGGCTATATTGCTTATCCTTTAGGTATTGAAGGTGTTGTCATTGGCGAAGGCGAATCATATCAAGAAGCGCTAGAAGATGCGAAATCAGCACTCCGTTTTCATATTGAAACCTTTGGAGTAGAAGTTTTAGATACTGAATATTCTGTCTTAGAAGCGTCTATTATAGTAAGGTGATCATTAACAAAGAGGTCAACAGATGCAAAACTTACGTCAGGTTTCTTTACTAACAAGTGGACAAGAGCAAGTCTTAACTATTCCTCCTGAACTTGCCCTATCAAGCACAGAGGTTTTGTTACGCAAAGAAGGTCATCGCTTAATCATTGAGCCGATTTCTTCCGGTTCTCTAATTTCTTTGCTGACTACTTTGCCAGACATTACAGACAATTTTCCTGATATAGATGAAGGGTTGCTTCCCCTTGATGACATTACATTTTAGTACCACCCAATGACCTATCAATATCTGCTTGATACTAACATCCTATCACATTTGATCAGGTATCCCCAAGGTCAGGTTTTCCAGCATATTGTGGATGTCGGCGAAGAAAGCGTTTGTACGAGCATCATTGTGGCGTGTGAATTAAGATTTGGAGTGGTTAAAAGTGGTTCCTCCCGTCTGGTGCAGCAACTAGAACGCATCCTGGAGTTCTTGACAGTTTTGCCATTAGAATCAACTGTAGATAAGCACTATGCCCTAATTCGTAAACATTTGGAGCAAGCAGGAACCCCAATCGGTCCAAATGATTTACTGATTGCTGCTCATTCTCTAGCGCTTGATCTGACTCTTGTTACCGCAAATACTCGTGAATTTGAGCGTGTGCCTGCTTTGAAGTTAGAGAATTGGTTGATTGATTCTGTAATAATTTTTGGGGGATAATTTGTCATAAATGATCTTGCTGATGATGGTTTTGTATATATTCTGCCACTACTTTTTTGCGGTTTTCTCGCAATGATAAATCAGGTGGAGCATTTTCTAAAAGATGCTGAGGATGACCTCCCCGGCGTTGTGATAAAGTTTTACGCGGTTTTAAGCTTTGCCAATGTTCGTAAATGAGTTTTTTCAGAAGTTCTTCTGAGCTAATATTCTCTTCGGAAATGATGTCTGCTAGATAGTTCTCGGTTTCTCGATCTAGATTAATCGATAACATTGTTACTTCATGGGATAAATCAACATCTTTGATTATAGCTTAAAATCTATGATCGCACTCACCCCCCATCCCCAATTGAGTTTGCTAGAGAAAAATTCGGGGTACGGGCGAAGCATTCGGATAGGAAATCTAGGGTTTCAGTAATAGGTTATTGTCCGAATGCTTCGCCCCTACTCAATCATCTAACAATCCGTCGTAACGCACCACACCTATCATTAATTTATTTGGTGCGTTACGCTATCGAAGGGCGCACCCTACTACTACTGTTCCCTGTTCCCTGTTATAAAATAGTAAGGTGATCATTAAAAAAGAGGTCAACAGATGCAAAACTTACGTCAGGTTTCTTTACTAACAAGTGGACAAGAGCAAGTCTTAAATATTCCTCCTGAACTTGCCTTATCAAGCACAGAGGTTTTGTTACGCAAAGAAGGTCATCGCTTAATCATTGAGCCGATTTCTTCTGGTTCTCTAATTTCTTTGCTGACTACTTTGCCAGACATTACAGACAATTTTCCTGATATAGATGAAGGGTTGCTTCCCCTTGATGACATTACATTTTAGTACCACCCAATGACCTATCAATATCTGCTTGATACTAAC
>NZ_JAPZQJ010000304.1:0-15394 GCF_027530405.1 Microcystis sp. LE19-41.2A
TAAATCCTTATCTGGTAAGAGACTTAATGGATTAGTTCGCTCTAGATCAAAAACAATTGTCAAAAATCGCTAAATGCCTTTCTATATAAGGGTTACATCCCTTATAACCCCCGTCCATTGCATAACACAAACCGAAGAGCCCTATTTTGAAAGCCTTGCTAGAAACCAGTTTTAGGGACAAGTATAATTACTCGCTTGCATAAATGAGATGCTCCCGTTGCTCATAAGCTCGATTAGGATTTTGAGGGTCAGGGACAAGAATATTCTTCCACCAAGACGTATTTGGATAACCGGCATTTTTCAGATCATCTAAGCCAATATTGTCGGGATGATAGGCATTCGGCGCACCATCGGCATCAATACTCATTTTTGATTGATAGAAAAAAGCGGTTTGTCCTGAAATTTGCCAAACAGAATAACCGCCAATTTCAAAGAGTTTCGTTCTTAGTTCACAGCTTATGGAAGAAGCTTCAATTTCTAAAGTAATCTTTTCACTAGCAACAGAATGATTATCTTGATCAAATCCTCTCGCTTCAATTTGACGTTTGCCGTTGTCAGTAAAACGATAAGAGACTGACCAATTGCCATTAGAAACTGAGCTATTACCGAAGTGCCACTTACTTTAAACGGTCGGCCCATGGGCATTGTTAGAATACGGAACTAAAGATTCGACAGATTGAAACCACGATTTAAAGGATAAATACCCGGTGGCAACCAAAATCCTTCTGTGTAGCCATTCTCCCATTGTATATAAACATGATCGAAGAAATCGAGGTTTTCAGCATGAAGGTCTTTAATTTGCCATTTAGGCCCGTTTATGCCCTTTTCGTGTTTGCCCTGTTGATCATCCCAATCATTCTCTGGGTTGGGAAACTGAGTCCTTTTTGCTCCATCTTTGGTGATGTAATAAATGTGATACGATTGATCCTGATTATTTCGAGGCGCTCTTGCTCCAATTGCCCCACGAGGTGCTAGGTAATCTTCTTTCAAAAAGTAGAGAAAACCGAGACGACGCAGTTTTGTCTCAACGCCTGTAACTTGAACATTATCAATTAAACAGGGGTCTTGGAAAAGTGCTTTGACAGTGGCTAATCCTAACTTTTCAGCCAGATATTTCATCACACAGGAGACAGAATAAGCGCAGGGTGCAAGATGAATACCGTATTTATCTTTGTTTTGTTCAACTAATTTCTCTAGTTTCTTATGACCTTCCTCCGTTGCTTCCATAAAGGTTTCTTTGGACTGAAGAATGGGCAGGATTCCTTGTTCAAATAACCGGCATCCTTCTTCCTGACTTAACTTGTGATCTGTCGGCAGAGACTGGGTGTGTTGGAGGTTTTTGTAAGCATCTAAAACTAAACCCTCATAAATAGTTTTAGTATAATCTGAGGGAGCTGCCACATGAATCAGAATGCTGGTTTCTTCTTTATTTTGATTGGTTTGAGTGTGAGCGATAGCGGTAATTTTGCGATCACCAGGATTCGTGAATCCTGAATAAGTAATCGACCAAGAACCGTCTGCTTTAACCTGATTATTGCCTAGGGAATATTTGTCATCTGCTGTGAGTTCTACAGTGACTATTCCAGAATTTACTTTGCCTGTAAAAGTAACAGGTTTTAGACATTCAAAGCGAGCATGATTGGTAGGATTGATAATTTGTAGGGAAGTCATGGTATTTCTCCTATGGGATTGTTGAAAAATTTACTGTTAGACGAATTGATCGCCCAATGAAGGATTAAAAGCGATCGCTTCCAGATCGGTACGATAGATACCAACTTTATGAATTTCCTCTGGTAATCTTGGCCAGATGTGGACTTCACTCTCAAAAGTGCGCCAAAATTGCGGGGTAATTCGGAAGACTCGGTTATTAACAAGGGGAAGTCCTGTAAAATGTTCTTGCATTCTGGCATTAACGCGCCGATTTAAGACCTCAAAGACTTTTTTGACCGTAGCAGGATTATCATATCCGTCGTAATGCTTGAAAGTTATTCCTGTTTGATTTTTTAGCTGATTACAGAAGCTTTTAGGTTCTTCGGATCGTTGAACTTCTTTATAGCCATTAGCAAAAACATCATGAGCAATTGCCTCCAGGTAAAGTTGTCTTTGAGCGGCGGAATTTTTAGAGTAGAAAAGAATTTTTGCCACCGCCAAAGTTGAGCCAACACAATTGCCAAATGTTCCCCAACTACCGAAGGCCAACAAATCATCATAAGGTAACACAGAAGTGGCATTCCAAGCCCCATTAAAAAGTCGGCCATCAATGATGACTAATTTAGCGCGTTGCTCAGAAGAATAGTTCTTATATTGAGCCAGAAATTGCTCATCTAACTGGGCTTGTTTCTGGTCGTCTTTCTGATAATCATCAATACTACCATTTTGACGACGAGTTAGGATAGCGACCTCGAAATCCCAATCATTTTCGGTTTCAATGAGTCCGATAGCGGGCAATTTTTCTCGAATCACTTCCCAAGGCTGGCGGTTAGCATCATAATGAAGTTTGGTATCATTATTCGCTACTTGAATACGCACTTTCGTCTGAGGAAGAGTTTGAGCCATCGCCATTGCTACTAACTCATCAGCACCCCAAGTAATTGACTTTTTCAGAGCAGATAAATGGTATTTATCCAGAAGTTGGTCAAGTCTTTCTTTGATTTTATTCCGAACTTTTATAGCAACTGAACTAGGGGAATCTCCCATAGCACAAACAAGACCAGAGATAGACAAATTGACTGCTTGCAAAAGACGAATTGACTGTTCAATACGCCACAGTTCTTTTTCATGTCTTGGTACTAAGTGGGGAGAAGAAGAATTACCAATACCCACAAAAGATTGAATGAGAACTGCTTGATCAAATTTAGAAAGAGTAGCCAGATAGTCTTCAGGATATTGGACTAAACGCTCGGCAATAATAAACGCTGTATCGTTAACAGGAAGTAAGGAATTGAGTTGTCTGACAAGACTATCTACTTGTCTTCTCGGTCCCAAAATATAAGCTGGATAAATGCGTTCTGAACGTCCGTCTAATCCATTTAAAGGAAAAATCCCCAGTCCCGCTTTATCTTGTTCTGTTGGTCGATGATACACCTTAAATTGAGACTGCTTAATATCTTGTAATATCTTGGCCACAGGGTCATTACTTTTAATGTCGACATGGGGAATATAAGCGAACCATTTCGCTATCTCATTAACAGGGGTTGTTAATTCTAATTCCCAGTGGTTATTGTCCGCAGATTTGTAATTATTAATCTCAATTTTATCTCCTGCTGTCAAGGAAAATTTTTGAGTAAGATCAGTAATTTGACTGCTATCTAGGGTAGATTGTTTGATAACAGTATTGACTAGAGCTTTCAGTTTTTGGGTAGTCATCATTTTTGCTCCTTTTTTTCAATAAATTATGAAACACTTTATCGAGGAAACATCAAGTCATGAAAGCGTGCAATCACTTAACCTTTTCGATGAGAATTTGGATGTGTTTAATAAACTTATGTAAGTTTTCTTCATCTGGAGCGGACGAAGGAGTAAATGAGATGATCTCCCACCAAATTGATGCAGTCTCTTCTATGTCTTTGAGGTTTAATTGGTATAGTTTTTCACGGAAATCTCGGGCGAATTTCTCAAGAATTTCTGGATTATCTCTATGTTTATTAAGTTGAGAAAGTTTAAGCATTTTCTGGTGCAAGTGATTAGACATTTCCTCGGAAAGATTTCGTTTATCTAAAAAGATTGACCAAAGTAACGACACCCCTAGAGTTTCAATCTTGCTGAGAAAAGCTAAGGAGTAAAATTGCGGTTCTTTAATGTCAGATTGCTTATAAAGAACACCAATTTTATTAGCTGAATATTCCAAAAGATTGTAGCAAGCAGCCACAAACCCACAGGTGATTACAACTTCGGCAGCAGTTCTTTTGCATCTTGTGTCTGAGTTTGCTGAGTCAGTGGCAAAGGTCATGTATAATTGTTGTTGTTTAACCTCATGTTTAACCTCGGTAGTCCATTTCAAAACCGATTGTTCTTCTACAATTGCATCAATTAAAGTAGAATTTCTTTCCTGAGTTTTTACAATGCAAAAATTGTACCATTTTAACCATAGAGTTGTCGGTAAAGCGGTTGCTAATTTAGCTAAACATATAAGCTTTTTGATCTTTACATATTCATTGCCTTTATTTCCTAACTGTTCTTTCAGCTTATTAGCATCTGCCATATTTTTCTCAGTCATTAAAGCCAGCACTAAAGTATTGATTTTACGAATTTGTTTGATAAGGTCGGAATCTAATTTGTCAAAAGATGGCGACTGAATATCCGTCAACCTTGTTAATTTGGGAACAAGCTCACTTAATGCTGTATCTGGATCATTTCTATTATAAAGATCGAAGATCAAATTACGGATCAGGTTTATTTTCTCATTTTCTTGTTGATGATTTTTGTTTTCTTGTTCATACTTATACTGTAAAAACTGATAAGTTAGATTACGATTTCTTGTTAAAAATGCTCCAAAAGTAGGGAGGAATTCTTGTATTCGATCAGGAATCAATTTAGCTAATTTATTAATATCCAAAAACAGTCCAGATAAAGAGGTTGAAGGACTAAGTTTTTTGATTCCTATTATTGAAGCTAAACGATCCAGAAATCGATAATTAAAGTTAAATACCCCAAAGAGAAAATTGATAAGAGGACATAGTAAGAACTTAGGTAAATTATATTTGTTGACTAAAGCTTGGTAATCCTTGACTTGACCCAGGTTTTCCGGTGCTAATAAAGCATTGGATGGTTCGAGATTATCTGCATCTGTAGCAATGACTATATTTATTCCATAAGGAAGTGTTAATTTCTCTGTTTGATTAGGATTTTCAGAATCTTGTCTGAGGGATTCGATGGAGGTTAGTGCTAAGTTATCATAAAAACCGGCATCCATTAAAGCAACACTTTTATGGTGAGCTAGTATCTCTTTTAAACAAGAGCCATCAGAAAAATTATCAGGAAAAATTATCGGTTCAAATCCAATAGGAAAACATGACGAGGCTGCAATCATGTCTCCTAAACGGAGTTTATAACAACAGTCAAGTATTCTGAGGGCATAATAGTCATTATCACTATCATCCGATAAATCGAGGAACATATTACCAAGAATCAGGCCTTTATTATTTTTCTGCGTCCGCAACATTGCAAATCTAAATAAAGACGCATCAGTCATATCAGTGGAATTAATAGTGAGACAATCGGGAGATTGATCGGATTCTAGTAACCTCCAAATTTGATCCATTATGTTTAGTTTTTCGGGATGTATAGCAATTTTTTCTAATTCTGCTTGATAACATTTAGCAGCTTTGTTGATCGTTTTTTCATTCGATCCAAACTTATCTAAGATAGCATTAGCGACTTTACCACTTTCTAAAAACTCCTTTAACGGACGATAGAATTTTTCAATTAAAACTGATTGATGAAATAAATCATTAGGATTTTGAGTACAAAAATTGGCCTTAGAAACTAGGAAAAAGCTGCTAGTAATTGACCCTCCTGAAGCTGATGAAATTGCTTGAGTTTTTTCTAACCAACCTATTTTTTCTAAAAGAACCATCGTTCCTAAAGAAAATCCTGCTGCTCGAAATCCGCCACCAGAGAAACTTAAAGCAATTGTCCGTTGTGAATTTTGTTGGCTATCCATGTTCTTAACACTCCATAGTAGCATAAAAATGCTTTAATAATTAGATCATTTCAGAAAATTTTTTCTGATTTTTTCAAGGTAATTTTAGAAGGCATAAGTCAAAAAATGTGATAAACTTTTCCCCCACTTTCGTTAACATTTTAGATTACTTAAAGTTTTATTTTTCTTGAATTCTACCTATTCTTCAAAGACAAAATGAATATCTTGATCGCCTTGACTTTTATCTGTCCATTGGGGCCAATAGTGTTGCTATCCTTGGCAATCAAGTTAAGTCAATGCAGACAATATTTTATCTGTGATTGCTTAACTTGACGTGAATTTTTGGACAAGAAATTAAGCAATTGAACACCAGCGAACAATGGTATAACCAATGACACCGGGATCACCGTTGCTGTTTAAATCATTCCAAAATCTGGTGTATTCGTTGGGAGGCATGGTTTGACATCCGGCACTGAAAGGATTCGTTTCTCCACCTTGATGAAATAACATCGTTGTTCCAGCAGAAGCACGAGGTTCATTAGGTTGAAATAGGCCATCGTGACTGGTATCTCGTTCCGCCATGGCTGATGCGGTAGGACACAATACTTTACCCAGGGTGGCACTTGTTCCTGTTTTATATTCGTAATATCCTTCGGGTAAACGTCCTAAATCCAGTCGTCCATCACCATTTGCATCAACCCCCATTCTGTTGCGATCAGCCAATGGATTATTACTATCTTCATACTGAGATGAGGGTTCCGTGTTAGAGGCGTATTTACAAGCGTGTTTCCCTGCGCCATCTTTCCAGATCATGTAAGTAATATCATCGTAACAACCATGCCAATCATTGACTTTTGTACTGGTTTCCTTCCGGAAAGAGATTAAGTTGCGTTTACGCAATGTTCCGCCATTATGGGTGATAATCTCGGCACAATAATCGTATTGCTCACTTTCCGATAGATTAGAAGCAGGAGGGTTGATTCCCGAACCCATCAGGCGATCAGAGGTTAAACTTTCTAGAACCCAACCGGAACAAGGTGAACTAATACGAAGCCATCTCGCACCTTGGCTATCCAAACCAGCATCTACGACAGTTAAAGCCGTGTTATTGTCTAATTGACCCACTTTTTCATAGGTAGTTCCAGGTCCAGAGCGCACATTTAAGGGAGGATTGGCATCAGCAGCAAAGACTCGATGCAGCGAGGAAGTTAAAGAAGTAAAGACATAACCTTCCACAGGTTTATCAATGCGGAGCCAATTGTCATCCGTCCCTATCACGTTTAAGGGTGTGCCATTAGTCAGTTCTGTCACCACTGAAAAGTTTGTTCCTGCCCCTGAACGGACTTTTAAAGGCGGATTCGGGTCATTGACAAACACGCAATAGGAGGATTTTGTTAAGTCACGATGAACATAACCTTCAATCGGTTTACTGATTTTGAGCCAATTTCCCTCTTCACCTACAACCGTTAATCGTGTCCCGTTATCTAAACGCCCCACAGGATCATAATTACTTCCTGCACCTTTCCGCACATTTAAAGGCGGATTGGCATCACAGACAAAAACGAATTTTTCTGGCTGAGGTGGATTAACGATGGGTGGTTGAATTCCTAAATATTCCTTAACTCCCGCACAAATTTTCTCAACAATTTGCTGATAACCGCCATCTCTCAACCAACGAGCATCTTCATCATTGTCAATGAAGCAACTTTCAAGCAAGATGGTGGGCATAGTACAATCATGGGTACAATTCCAGACACGACTATACCAGTCATGGGCAAAGGGCGTTCCAGCGTATTTATAACCCCGTGCTTGTAAAGGCAGTCCTCGGAAGTGTTTATCCATGATTTTGATAAATTTCTCAAATTCTGGACTCCGATTCACATAGAATAACCACCAACCTTTTGCCTGTCGGTTACAAGCATTATGATGCAGACACAAACAAATATTTGCACCACTGTCATTAGCTCGTTGTTGTAATGTGGAAAGGGAAGCTAATTCATTTTCTTGACGACAGATAATCACTTGATAATTGCCTTCCGCTTCTAAACGGGCTTTAATTTCAACTGCTTCTTTCCAGTTGTAGTCTTTTTCCCGTAAATTTAGCGTATGGTTGACTGCCCCTGAATCTGTCCCTCCATGTCCTGGCATAATAGCAACTTTGAAAATCCGTGATGGAGGAGGTTGTTCTCCACCATATTCATCTAGTAAGTTTTGAGCTTCAGGGAAAACATTTTTGACCTTACTGACATAGTTTGGGTCGGTGGCATAGCCTTTTTCCCAAATATATTGTAAATAGCCTTCGGGATCATTATCATAGGCTTCCCATCCCTGATAGGGGGAATTCGGACGACCGATAAACCGCCAATATCCCATTGCGGCCTGTTCTGCGGTTTTCCAATGACACCAATAACAACCATTGGGTTCGCTAGGGGTAACTAACCAAATTTGATGGGTGATTTTTTCGGTGTAATTGTCGTCAATTTTATCTCGCCATTTGAGTCCACCGGGGTTTCCCGCTTCTTGAAAAAGTTTACTCGTACCTCGTGCAGATTCAACGATTGCTTGTGCTAATTGAACAACCCGTAATTTGCGATACCGAGTGGGAATTTGTTCGGTGGTAGCAACGGCACGCACATAATCAGTCCATGAGAAGATCATAATCGTTTCCTCCTATTATTAAACAGTTTCCAAATACTAAAAGTTAGGGAATGTAAATTAATTGATTACTGCTCAAAATTCTTAAGATTTTCCTTTAAGTAAGCCAAGAGAATCTCTAGACGTTTTGCTTCCGCTTCAGTCACTCGTTCACCTTTTTGTTTTAACTCAAAATACCGCTTAGTAGAACTAGCTAAACGAATAGTTTTACCCAATTCTTCTAAAGCATTGAAGTAGGGAATCACAGTATTAGAAGTGGTTAGAGGATAGTTAGTAGTTCTGTGGTAAGCTTCTAATACTTCAGTGGCTAAGTTTTTCTCGATTTGACTGGGGGCTAAAGTAATCCCTTTTTTGATGTTAACTACAATGTAAGGACTCACGGGTTTATTATTAGTTGCAGTCACAATTCCGTCTGAGCCCATTTTCAAGGTTTCTATCTCAACGGGTTCAAAGAAAAAGGCATAAGCTCCTGTTTGTAAGGGAGCTTCTCCAATCACAGGTCTTTGCTCAACGTTAGCAGGATAAAGACCAAAAGTTGATGTTTTCACTTGGGGTTGAAATCTAGCTTCAAGAACAGTGGCTAGAATATTATTAATGCCCTGTAAGGCTGTACTTCCCAGTGTTGTATAAGGTATTAAACTAGGAAAAGCAGCTCCTACAGTTCCTACAACTTGCTTCAATGAATTGGTAACTTGTCCTAAAGTAGAACGTCCTAATCCTTGACAAAAACTACTAAACGATAAATACAATTTCTGAGATTTTTCATCTTTTTGAAAGTCTTCAATGACAGCAACATTTTCAGCCCAAATGTCTGTTACATCTAAAGTCATTCCAGAGATGTGATTAAGATAGTGAACCTTGAAAATAGGGGTTTCTTGATCTCCTAATCCTATCTGACTGACAAGAGCGAAATAGTTATTATCCCACTGTCCTGCTAAATAATGACCTTTGTACTTAGTATACAGTTGCAGTGAAATTGTATTGATCGAGATAGTAAAATCCTCCGCAGGAGCAATTAAAGCATCATTGTCCTTGATATAGGGATCAAGTAATTTTCCCGGTTCGTGAAGAGGAACTCTACCAATAGTTGTCGTGGTCATTTGATATTCTCCTGATGGCATCAATAATGCAGGTAATACATCTAAGCAATTACTGTTGTCCCGGTGATTAAATCTTTAAACTTTGCCGCAACCTGATTTTCCCAAGCCTGAAAAATCAGATCATCTTCAAATAATTTTTGAGGATTAATGGTAGAATTAGGATTGATCAGAACTCCGATATCTCGGTATTCAGGTTGCTCATCTAAAGCGTAAGCTGCTAACTCACTACAAATCCATTTATCAGGACAGTTGAGAGCTTCAGACAGTAATTTTTTGATTTTTTGCCGTGATAAAAGACTGAGTATCTGACCGGGTAAACTTCCAGAAAAGGCATGAGCTAGGATTAGTTTATAGTCATATTTTTTACCTAATTCTGGTTTGAGAATCTCAACAATACGCTCGGCAATCTCGTCAGTTAAATCTTTGGGTTTGCGGAAGAAAATTTGGCAATTAGAAGGTTGAAAATAGGGTTCTAGAGGATTTTCTTCTACCATATTCGTGCCAGCATTCGCTTCAATACAGGTATTTTCCCCCGTAACGATGAGAGCGTGAGTAGCATAAATATTGCTCATTTTATCCCACTTAGTAAAATAAGCAATTCCTCGACCAACTGGATTTGTTCCGTCATAGGTAAAACCGATGTAACCCTTGTTATAGTTAACTCCGTAAACAGGGTTCAAGGTGACGATTTCAAGTCTGGCTTTTTGTTGTAGTTGAGTAGTCATTTTTTTGCCTCTCAGAACGTAACAAAGGAAGTTCTAACTCTGTTCGGAAGTGAAATAGATGAGTTAGATAGCTGGCGTGACTGGGTAAAATTAGGTGCGGTACTTATACTTACTACTCTAGATCGTCTATCAGAATTTACTGCCCTAAAGACGGCAAATTAACATATTTCTTTAGGTTTCTGTATATAAGTTTACAGAATATTGTTCAGCTATTTATTAATAAAAAAAGTTGAGTTTGATTGAAAACCATCCTAACACTTTAGCTCGCCAATCTGAACTTTAGCCGATTCTCGATCGCAATTTTAGCCCACCCTAGCACTGCGCTCTTTTCCCACAAGGATTTTTACCAAGAAAAATGATCTGTCTGCCTGAGAACAGGCTATAGTGATCATCAAACCCTCAGTGAAAAACTTCCCGTGTCTTCAGTATTCCGCCTTCCTCCCTATTTTTCCCCCGCTCTGCAGCGTCGAGTCATCAAAACTCTCGCCGCAAAAAAAACCCGTCAATTCTTGACATGGGCGGCAGCTTGTGCTAGTTTTTTAATCCTCTGGGCGTGGAATTGGCAGTTAGTTTTGGCCACTTTAACCGGGGTGGGGGCGATGATTGGAGTTTACCATCTCCAGGGTCAAAACTGGCCATCGCTGTGGCTGTGGGGGCGTGCTTTTTTCAGTGCCGATAGCGGTAAGTTAACTTTAGCGGTAGTCTGTGGCGGTTTGGGCAGTTTAGCCACCTATCTCGCTGTCGCCATTTGGACCTATGCCGAAAATCGCTGGTTGGCCCTGGCCTCAATTTTGCAAGGATTTGGCACGGTTTCGACTTTAATCCTGCTAGGATGGCATTTTCTCGACCATCGCGGTCAAAATGAGTCAAAAAACTTCGATCGCTGGTTAGAAAAATTAACAGTCAATGATCCCTTAATGCGCTTAATGGCAGTCCGACGTTTAAGTGAAATGCAACTTTCCCCCAGTCGTCGAGAACAATGCCAAGAATACTTCCGTTATCTTCTCTCGCGAGAAACCGATGCACAAGTGCGATCGGCTTTATTGGATAATTTTGCTGGCAAAGAAGCAATCAAACCGCAACCTTTACAAATACCCCTACAGGTGAAAAAATCCAGCCTCAAATCAGTGAACAGTAATCAGTAATCAGTGAACAGTGAACTGAAAACTCACATCTGATAACAGATAACAGATAACTGATAACTGAATCCTACCCCACCATGAAGATGACGGCTAGAGGCTGAAGAGGATATTTTTTTTACACCAAAGTTAACTCGCGCTCCTCGATATTTTGGAACATCAGCGTACTCAGATAACGTTCCCCAAAACTAGGCTGAATCACCACAATTAATTTACCCTCATTTTCCGGTCGTTGGGCCAGTTGAATCGCGGCGCAAAGATTGGCACCGGAAGAAATCCCCGAAAGTAAACCCTCTTCTTTTGCCAGACGACGACCAAATTGAAAAGCTTCCTCATCACTGACAGTAATTACCTCATCAATCAGATCTGTGCGTAAAACTTCCGGAATAAAACCCGCACCGATACCTTGAATTTTATGGGGACCGGGATTACCCCCAGAAATCACCGGACTATTGAAAGGTTCCACCGCGACTACTTGAAAACTAGGTTTACGAGATTTAATCAATTCAGCGACTCCCGTAATCGTGCCTCCAGTACCCACACCCGCAACAATAAAATCCACCTGTCCCTCCGTATCTTGCCAAATTTCCTCAGCAGTGGTGAGACGGTGAATTTCCGGGTTAGAAGGGTTGCGAAATTGTTGCAACATATAAGCGCCGGGGATACTATCGACGATTTGCTGCGCGCGTAAAATTGCCCCTTTCATACCTTGGGAACCGGGGGTAAGTTCTAGGGTAGCACCGTAGGCTTTTAACATCGCCCGGCGCTCTAAACTCATCGTTTCCGGCATAGTTAAAATTAAGCGATAACCCTTAGCTGCCGCAGTCATCGCTAGAGCAATTCCCGTATTGCCAGAAGTGGGTTCCACTAAAACCGTGGTTTCTGGATTGATTAAACCCGCTTTTTCGGCGCTATTAATCATGTGAGTGCCAATGCGGTCTTTGACGGAAGCAGCGGGATTCATCCCTTCTAATTTCATCACAATTCGGCCAAGACAGCCCTCCGCTTGGGGAATCCGATTCAATTGTACTAAAGGTGTGCGGCCAACCAATTCGGTGACATCGTGAGCGATACGCATGATATTTTCTCAGTCTGGGTGATTCGTGTGCTTAGTTATAGCGGTGAGCTCTCAGCTTTAGCGTTTGAGAATTTCCTCACTAGCCAAGGAGGCGCTATATAGCTCACTTATAGCAAAGGCCAGCCCTAGATCGGCAAAATTTCCATTTTCCTTTGTTTCTTCAGTCGGTCCGAGTTGATTCCCAGAGACAGGCAAAACTACCATGACCGATAAGATTGCTTTTTTCCAAAAGCTTATACTTGTACTAAAATAATTATGGATAGTTTACTAAAGTCAGAATTACGGTCATGACTATTAAATCTAATCTAGCCCTATTGAAAGAACAACACATAGAAATTAAGGGCGGATATTCTAGAGTAGTTATGATAATGTATAAAGATCAATATAAAGAAAAGGAATCCAAAGATAAAACCATCGCTCAGAAATTTAATACCTATCATTTTGTAAAGTATAAAGAGCAAGTGGTTGACTTATTAACCCGTGGGGGTACCGTTAGCGTCGAGACAAGGACAATTATCGAGGAGATGAAAAAATTATCATAAAATATCCCGTGAGATGCGTTACTTAGCTGCGTTAGCGTTAGTAATACACCCTAATTCTGACAAATTCAAACTATTTAAAATACGGGTTTTTATTGGTCTTTTTTCATCCCAGAATATCAGAGATGAATAAAATTCCATCGCTAGGGAAGAATTGAGAAGCTGTAGTGTTTTCTGAGCAGTATCTAAATCATCAAAGCTTAAGAAGTAAACAGTATCATCGAAAATAACTGTTTGATTTTGATAGGGTGATATAAGTTGAAAATTCAGTTTCTTATAAAGTCCAGAAATGGCAATTTTAAAAGGAGAGAAGGTGTAAGAACCAACGCCGAATATAGAAAAATCTGGTTGATTTTGATAGATTTTGCTTTTTCTATTCCCAAAGTAATCTACATGATTAACTAGATACTGCCAAGTTTTTGGCGCTATATCTCGCATATTTTCTGTAGATTCACCAATAAACTTCTGAGTTACTAAAACGTATTTATTGATAATTTCTAGGCGATTTTGTGCCACATCTGAACCTTTAAGGAGAGGATAAAGATAGGTGGTTTCAATATCAACGATTTCCTTTAAACCATTGACAAAAATTCCATTAACTAACTGCAATTCCATGACTTTTGAGCAATCATGTTTAATACCTGAACGCCATTTTTCTACTAGAGGATGCCGATGATATAACTTCTCTAGTCTGATAAAAGTATTTAAATCTCTGACTAGAATATCATTTTGATAACCAATACGCTGAAACTCCCTTTCCTCAAAACTCTTGAAAACATCACAAAAGTAATTTTCTGATTGAGAATCAAATTGACAAAATAGGAGACAAGCATCTACATTAGCTTGAAAATATTTTTGAGTGTTTATCGGATAAATTGCCGAATAGGTGAGATTAATTTTCTGAGTATAAATATAGTTCAAAATTTTTCTAGAAACGGCTGTTTTGCAGATAATTGCCAGATAAGCTGAACGATGATTAAGACATTCAATCAATTTAATTAACATCCATTCTGAAATATCAAAGTTACTTTTTCCTGTGATAGCATCTAAACCATGATAACCTTGAAAGTTACTTTTTTGCGGTAAATTGCTACCATTAATCAATCCCTGTTTTGAGTTTGTTATCCAAGGTAGATTCCCCAAGAATAAAATATTCTCTTTCCATGCTTGAGTTAGAGCATTCCAATCACAGTCAAAAAAATTATTTTGATGAACTTGTATTCTTGTATCTTGGCATAATTGCTCATCTTGGGCTATCTGTGCAACATAATTAGGATTAATTTCAAAGCCAAGAATTTTTTCAGTTTGTTTGAAGGTAACTGCTGCCGATTTTAAAAAGTTTCCTGTACCACAAGTTGGCTCAATAATTACCTTGGGATTAACATTTATTTGTGATAACTTTTGGCAAATCTTTTCGGCTAACTCTAAAGGAGTTTGAAAGTCGCCGTATTCAACTTTAACTGGAGAAACTGACATTACTAATTCTCTCTATAAATAGCGATTAATCCTTCTTCTTGACCAGCAAGATCAATTACTCTAGTATATTGTAGTCTCCACTGTAAGGCGTTGGAAATGGTTAAAAATCCTTGTACTGGAGGATTAGCAAGAATTTCATCGGCTATATTGGATGCTTCCATTTCATCAACGGGTAAGTTTTTATCTAACATAAAGGCCATTAAATCATCTTTGTTACCCTGATTGTTTAAGATGTTGCGAATATCACGAGTCATCTGGAAATCAGCTGTTCTTTCAGCCGATACAAAAATTGTCGTGATCATTCTTAAATTGGCAGTGCGATTGAGACTATTATCTAACTTTTCATAAACAAAAATAATTAAGGAATATCCTAAGCCAAAAATCTTTTGTCTTGCGGATTTAAAAGGACAAGATGATTGTGGTTGTTTAGTACTGGTTACTTTTATATCAACCAGCAACTCAGGAAAATCGATACCACTGGCTGCATTACCCTCAACAAAATCATATTTTTCTTTTAGATATAGTTTAAACTTTTGTTCTCAGTAGGTTCCGATCGCTTTACCATCTGTAACACCGTAGAGCGAAGCTTCTTGATGTTGAGACTCTAAAGCTGAAAATATAGCCGCCTCATTACCTAAAGATTCTTGGGTTAATCTTGACATATATAGCTAAATTAATTAATCTCCTCGTTTTTTCTATCTGACAAAATTAGCAAGCTTTCTTAATTATAAGTCAACTGCCATCTATGTAATAGATCGCTGTGAAGCTTGAGACAAAATATTATCGCTCATAGTTTTTTCTTAATATGAGATACAGAAAAGTAGTCCTGTGACTTGGGATTAGCTTTGCTCAAGACTTTTAAATTAACTAAAATTATCGCGCACAACCCTTGTCTAAAACCTATCCCTTATAGAGATCTTTCTTAACAATTTGGTCAGTAAGGACTCTAACCCTTATCCTGACTTGATTTCAGTTTTTTCTTTGTCATTAAGGGTGTCAACAAGGAATATTACAGATTGTTAACCGAGTCTTGAAAGCCCT
>NZ_JAPZQJ010000681.1:0-4751 GCF_027530405.1 Microcystis sp. LE19-41.2A
GAGTGATTGGGGGGAAAATTTAGGGATTTTTTCCCTGAAAATTAGGTAATTGACCACCTGAAAATGGGTAAAACCCCACACCCCACACCCCACACCCCACACCCTGCCCCCACGAAAAACTTTTTCAGCAGCCCCTAATTATCGTACCTCATGAGATTAGGAAATTCTCTAAAAAAGCAAAAAGGGAAATATATTCCCTTTTTCTAGCTTTTATGGACCCATATCCTAAACGATTTCGGGTTTAACACCTCTTTGGTCGAGAATTTTCTGTAATTCCGCTTCGTCGGTTTTGGTCAAAGAAGTGCGTAACACTTTACCTCCGTAGGGGGCCACTTCATCGAGGACCTTATCGGGGGTAACTTTTTGGACGAGAACAAAGAGAGCAGATGTACCTGGCTGCATGGTTTCTCCCAATTCCCGCATAAAATTGTCATCCACACCGATATCACTTAAAGCACCTCCCAAAGCGCCACCAGCAGCACCGAGGACGGCCCCTAATAAAGGGTATAAAAAGAGCATTCCGATTAATAATCCCCAGAAACTGCCACTGGCGGCTCCCGCTGCCGTTAAATTGACCGCTTGCTTGAGTTTAATCTGGCCATCTTTGTTTTTAACCACTACGGCAGCATCTTCTAACTCGATGAGATGTTCCTGTTGCAGTTTAGCCAAAGTTAAACGAACTTCTTCTGCTTTAAATTCGTCCTCATAGGCGATGACAAATAGATCGGCCATAGTTTTTCCTCGATTATTAGTAAATAAAACCTTTATACACTACTTTTGCCGGATTAAAAAGTTTGAGGTATCGGAGAATACCTCAAAGCCATGGGGATTAGGTGTCATAAATACGAGCTTCAAAAGCATCGGGATTTTCTTGACAGTATTCCTCAAAATAGGTTTTTTCCGGTTTTTTAGCGCGTTGGTGTGCCAATTCTGCCTGTAATTCCTCAACAATATCCCAAGCTGCAGCACAATCGGGAGAATTTCCCCCTTTTTCAGCACATACTGCCCGGGCAATATCTCTAGCTTTGATAATCTCCGCTTCTAAATCAAGACTGCGGGGCTTTTCGACGGCGTTACCTTTATGGAGAATGTCGCTAACGGATATAACACCGAGCAAACCGCCTTTAATTACTGGTGCGAAACGAATACCGGTATTAGCAAATAAGCGGGCCACATATTCAACCCCGAGGTCGGGATTAATCACGATGCAGGGTTTGCTCATCACTTCATAGACGCGCACTTTTTGCGGATCTTGACCGAAAGCGACGACTTTATAGACAATATCGGTTTCAGTGATAATTCCGTAAGCATCTTCATCGTGACGGCGATCGACAATGAGAGTTCTAATGTTCTTTTCTCTCATCAATTGTACCGCTTTGGCAACGGTTTCAGAACCTTTAATCTTGGCCACCTCCGTGGTCATAATTTCAGCTGCTTTCATGGTCATAGTTGGAGAAGTTAAGTTGTGCCTTTGTTATTTTAAGGTATATCCTTGTCAAAAATCAAAGAATCCCATCTGGCAAGATTTCTAGTTCCAAGGACGCAAAAAATAAGAAACTAACATCAAACAGCCGACAACATTCCCCAGCAATAAGCGGGCTACCTTGAAATAGTTATCTTTGGTATAATACTGGGCTAACAGGATCAAGAATGGAATAGCTGTAGCTGTATAGCGAGTCGAATAATAATGGGTAATTTTAAAAGCTGTAGCGGCAACTACGATCACGGCAACATTTAAAAACAGAAATTTACTATCTTTATAGTGATCTCGGCAATTGTTGAGGCTGGCAATCAGAAAAAGAATTCCAAAGGCAAGCAGACAGGAGGAAGCTAAATAGAAAAAGAAACTTAGCCAAGTAGGATCGGGAATAATTTTCTGGAAAACTTGGTAGGCTGGACGAATAGAAAGGATTTTAAAGATAGCGTTGCCTAGAAAGCTGCTGACCAGGACAGATATTATTATCACCTTATTCAAGCTGAACCATTTGGGAGCGAGGATAAATAATAAAAGACCGGTGTAGGCAAAGGAAAGAAATCCGTTTACCAGAGAATATCCAGAAGATAATGAACTTTGACCGGGGGGAACTAATCCACCCCATACGCTAAAAACGATAGCGGGTAAAATTCCAGAAGTTAACCAGCATAATATTAAAGGTTGCCAAGATTTTTTTGAGGAACTAATTGTTAGTATTGGCAAGATAAACACTAAAACGATAAAAGTTTGTCTGCCTAGGATTGCTATCCCTAAACATAATCCACTCAGAGCGGCTATTCCTAAGCTCATTTGCCGGTTATCTGCAATTTTTTCTAGAGCTATAAATATCAAGAAAATTGCTAAAGTTGCCAAGAGCATACCAGGGATTTCCGTGAGAGCCATGCCCGTAATCACCCAAATCATCGGTAAGCCCATAATTGTCAGACTAGAGACCAGTGGCTGGGGAATTTTGAAAATTTTTTGCAGGGTTAAACTCAGGACTAAAATTAACAGTAATAAAAGAAGAATATTAACCAACCTAACGGCAGGGGCTTGCAAATTGGTCAAGGGCTGAAAGATATAATGAATTATCGGGTATAACGGACCTGGGGCCGATTGTCCTGTACCGCGTAAGAATCGATAGGATAAACCGTATTGATTTAATAAATCTACTAACGGTAAGTGATAAACTTCATCATAAACGAGAGCATGGGGAGAAAGAAGTACACAGGTCAATAAAACCACAAAACCGATGAAATTGACCAGGACACTTGCTAGTTGAGCGGGATTAAAATCCTTAGTCATTTTCAGCATATTCATAATTTTGTGTCGAGGAAATTACTCTCCTAGGATTATGCTCTAGTTCATTGGGTTTGTCCAGAAGAAAATCGGGACGGCTTCAGGATGGCTGACGGCTAAAAAACCGCTCCCTGATTAACGCCATTCTACCAGTTGTCGTTCTTGGACAACCAAACCATATACTGTCTCAGTTTGACGGGCTAAATTCGCCCAATGAAAGCGTTTTTCTAGGTCTTCGTAGGCGTTATTAGCTAATTCTTGGGCGTATTCGGGATGATTTAAAACCTCCAAAATGCCCCAAGCGAGGGAATCGGGATTATTGACCCGGGTGACAATTCCCGTTTGACCATGACGGACAACTTCGGGAAAACCGCAGGTATCGGAAACTACGACGGGAACCCTAGCGGCGAAACTTTCCAAGGCGACAATACCAAAAGGTTCGTAAAGACTGGGAAAAACGGCACAATCGGCCACGGTTTGGAAGCGATCGAGGTTTTCATCGGACATAAAGCCCGTAAAATAACAATGATGCCAGATACCCAGATGCCAAGCCTGTTGTTTGAGTTTGTCGGTATTGCCGCCACCGATAATGACAAATTTAGTTTGACCCTCGGTCTGGGCCAGGACTTTTGGGGCAGCGTTGAGTAACACCGAAACCCCCTTTTCAAAGGTCATACGCCCGACGTAATAGACGATTTTTTCGTGATCTTGGGCATATTGACGACGAAAAGCTCGGTAATCAAAGTTAGGGTCTCTTTGCTTTTTCTCGGCCCGAATACCGTTATAAACCACATCGATTTTATCCCAGGGTGCGCCCAAAGCCCGATGGACTTCATGACGCATATAGCCAGTGCAGACGATAATGCGCCAAGCATTATAGACGAGGGTTCCCTCTTTGCCGGCGATATAGCGTTGGGTGTCGGTGTGCAGTCCGTTATAACGTCCGTATTCCGTGGCGTGAATAGTGGCAATCAGGGGGATTTTAAAGAGATGTTTCATGGCAATGGCCGCATCCCCTACTAACCAATCGTGGGCATGAACAAGGTCAAATTTTCCGTATTCGGCGATTAGTTTGCCGCCCTGTTGCCCCATGCTGTTATTCATGTTGACCACCCAATGGAAAAAGTCATTGCCGGGGGGTACGGGGACACGGTGGATGTGAATGCCTTCCACCAGTTCGTAACTGGGGGCCTGACCGAATTCGATCGTGATTAAATGGACTTCATGACCGAGTTTGACGATTTCGGGATAGAGTTCAGCGACATGACGGGCGATACCGCCCACTAATCGCGGTGGAAATTCCCACGCCAACACTAAAATCCTCATTTTTCCCTAACCTCGACCTGATTTAAGCTTGTAGGTAATCATGACATCCCCATGGTATCTATTTTGGCTCTGGTTTCTTCCTCTAATTGCCACTCTCCCTGCGCCAGTCTTGAGAGGATTTCTTGTCGCCACTTGCTTAATTGTTCCTGAAAAGCGGCCGTTTGTAGATCGTTGCGCCAGAAAATTAGGGCCGATTCGCCAGTTTGCGGATAATAATTTTTACGCTCTCCAGCGATGCGGAAGCCAAAATGCTCGTAGATTGCGATCGCTGACTGGTTCGATACCCTCACCTCTAGCGTAGCCCTTTCCAGTTGTCTTTGTACAGCCTTCTCCAGAAGTTTGTAGAGAAGTAGTTTTCCTAATCCTTGTCTTTGATAGTCTGGGTAAATTGCTAGGAGAGTAATATGCGCTTCTTCGAGAATTGCCCAAAAACAAGCCAATCCGATTAGGGTTTCGTCATCCCGGTCTAGGGTAAGAATTAATAATTCACTGTTGGGGCTGTCTAATTCCCGTTGATATCCCGATAACGTCCAGATACCGCCGAGACTGGTGCGATCGAGTGCCACCATGGCGGCAAGATGCTCTGATTTTGGGGTTTTAAGCTGGATTTTTGCCATTGATCGGGGAAGGGAGCAGGGTGTGGGGTGTGGGG
>NZ_JAPZQJ010000314.1:0-7459 GCF_027530405.1 Microcystis sp. LE19-41.2A
AGGTGGTCAATTACCTAATTTTCAGGGAAAAAATCCCTAAATTTTCCCCCCAATCACTCCAATGGTAGGCACTTTTTCAGGGAAAAAAAGTCTAAAAGCCTTATCCAACAAGGTTTTTAGATTTATTCAGCAAACCCTAAAAGTCTTACCCAACAAGGTTTTTAGATTTATTCAGCAGACCCTATTTAGGGGTTGCTGGCTTATCACCTTGACATCAGGGCCGTAGAGATTTGTACTCAATTACTATCCTATCGCTAAATTCTGGGAAGAAATCAAAATCCCCCTCAATCCTTAACAAATTCCTAATCATCTCGTTTGGCATCATGATAAGCCGCCCCGAGGTATAATTCCCCTACTTTCGGGTTATTGAGTAAATCTTGACCCGATCCCTGAAAACGATCTTGACCACTTTCTAAAACATAACCTCGATCGGACATCATTAGGGCTTTTTTGGCATTCTGTTCCACTAAAATAATTGCAGTTCCCGTCTGATTAATCGCTTTTATCTGTTCAAAAACGCTGGTTACTAAGATAGGAGATAAAGCTGCCGAAGGTTCATCGAGAATTAATAAATCCGGTTGCAACATCAGCGCTCTTCCCATGGCTAACATCTGTCTTTCTCCTCCGGATAAAGTACCAGCTTTCTGACGACGGCGCTCGTCCAAACGAGGAAACATGGCATAAATGCGCTCTTTTAGGGGTTTAATCGCTTTTTTACTGGTAAAAGCCCCCATTTCCAGATTTTCCTCGATGCTAAGGGATGGAAAAACATTAGCAATTTGGGGAACATAACCCATACCGAGGGGAACGATTTGATTAGATTTCCAACCAGTGATATTTTTTCCCTTAAAAGTGATAGTTCCAGCACTGGGTTTTAATAAACCAAAAATAGTCTTAGCGAGGGTGGATTTTCCCGCACCATTGGGACCGATAACCGTGACTAATTCCCCCGGTGCAATGCGAAAGTTAACCCCTTGCAATATGTATAAATCCTGCACATAACCAGCATAAACTTGTTCAACTTCTAAAAGATAATCCATGGTAAGGTAAAAAGGAGATAGGAGACAGTAATATGAATTATAAATTGGGAAGTGGGAAGCATTTTCAGTGAACAGTAATCAGTGAACTGAAAACTTACATCTGATAACTGATAACTGATAACTGATAAATTAGGGAGTTTTTTGTAAATCGGGACGTTCTTGTGGCAGAATTGCACCTTCGACGGGGCATACTTGTAGACAGATACCACAGTCGATACAAGTGGCAAAATCAATCCAATACCAATCGGTTCCTTTAACATTTTTACCCGGTCCCGGATGGATGCAAGCAACAGGACAAGCGGAAACGCAATCGGCAACCCCTTCACAAGTTCCAGTGACGATCGAATGTGGCACAGTGTTTTCTCCTCTAATTCTTAACATTACTTTACCACTTTTAGGCACTGCCGTGCCAAGATCGGATCATTGTTAGGAAACTTTCTCTTAATTCCCTAAAATATTGGGAGTTTTTTCTTGATCTTAGCAAGAAGTAAAATAGAAGTTTTCGCTAGGGTTTTTACTATTCCCTTACGGGAGGACAAATAGTTAATTTCTTCCCGTAATTCCTGATTATTTTTCTGGAGATAATTATGATTATTTTCTAATTCTTTTAGGGATATTTCCATCTCTTTTATAGTACGATAATCTTGCTGTTGTTTCAGATACATTATCTGTTGTGCTTCCTGTAATTTTCTTAACTCTAACCAGACTTGATTCTGACTTGATTCCTTAGTTTCACTGAGCGCATACTGGAAAAAATTAGTGATTTCTTCCGCTATTGTTTGATTAACTTCAAAAAACTCGATAATATCAATCTTTTCGGGGGTAATTTTGGGGTATAACTTTCTTAAATCTTGGGCGATATTAGAGGAAAAAGCGATGATTCTAGAAGCGGATAAAATTGCATAGTGTTTTTCTAAATCTACTGGTAAATTGCCGTTTTCTTCTGGGAACTCAGAAGCAAGCAAAAGTAGAGAAGGAGTGGTTAAGGGACTGGTATAAAAAGTGGAAATAAATAAATTTGCCTGTAGGCGATCGCAAATATCTTGGATTTTTCTGGCATCCTTTCCCGTACAATTATAATCGTAGGATTCCGCGGGCCAATATTTAAATTCTTCCCATCTTGGTGCGGTGTTATTTCTATCTAAAATAACAATGTGTTGACTAAATTCTAATTGACTCCAATGCTCTAGAATTGAAGACCAAATTCTGGCTAATTTTCGTTGCTTAAGTTGAAAGATCACGCCATCAATAACAATAATTGGGCATCTTTTCCGGGAGATAGCTTGAATTGTTTGTAATTTTTCTCGCTCATCTTCCTGTAAAATTATGCCTAAATCTTCCATCTTAACTGGATTGGGTTTAATTTCTATATCCTTAATGTCTGGGTGGGGAATTTTATAGATTTTACACACTTGATAATGTTCCTGTAATGCTTGACCATTACTGCCATGTTCTAAGCCTTGGAGATTTAAATAATATAACCCTAAAATCTCAGGAATTAAAGCCATTTTTTCGCCTTGAATGCCGATTCTTAACCAAAATTCATAATCACCAGCACAGCGAAAATTTTCCTGAAAATAACCATATTTATCGTGCAGCATTTTTCGCCACATTGGTTGAGAACCCACACAACAACCTTGACGCATCTGTTGATAGGAGTAATTTGGCCAATTCCAATGTTTTAAAGCTGGGGTGGTGGCAAAAGTATCATTTTTGAGGGTGGTAATTAATTGATCGGCATAAACCAAGCTAATCTCTCTATTGTTATCTAGATAATTAGCCATAATTTCCAGAGCATTAAAACAGCGACGATCATCAGTATTCCCATTGGTGATATAGGAACCCCTAGCTAGTTTAATAGCACGATTCCAAGCGCGGTAGAGGGTTTCTCGTTCTCTAGTTCTCTGGTAAATAATATTAGGATAATTTTCTTGAAACTCTTGGATAATCTCCCCTTCATTCTCCGGGGAAGCACTATCGATAATAATAAGTTCTACTTCTCCCTTTTCATAAAGAGTTTGAGTAACTAAATCCTCTAAACAACCCTGGATAAACTCCGCTGATTTATAGGTAGAAACAATTACGGAAACTTTGATCCTCTGCACGGGGATAGAGTTATTAAAACTAGGATTCATCGGCTTATCTGATCGCAATTCAAGACAGGGAAATTTTTTGATAATTTTGAAAAAGAAGATTTTAAGACTCTATATTTGATCGGTAGAATTGTCAAGATGTTATCGACTCTTATTGAAGATACCAGTTTATTTACCTTTGGCTTGTTACTTGACATAATAAAAAACTATAATGGGAAGGCTGTGGAAAATGAGCAACAATGACCGTATCTTCCTCCCTAGACTGGCTAACCCGTGGCACCAGTGACCTATTCCCCCATCAACCCGACTCCCAAGAGCCTAGGGAAAATTTAACCCAACTACTGCAAACCACCGATCGCCCTTTAAGAATTAAACTAGGTATTGACCCCACCGGCAGCGATATTCACCTAGGTCATAGTATCCCTTTTCGGAAACTGCGTGCTTTCCAGGATGCCGGTCATGTGGCAGTGGTGATTATTGGTGATTTTACCGCTAGAATCGGCGATCCGACCGGAAAATCGGAAGTTAGAAAACAATTAACCATCGAAGAAGTGAGAGCCAATGCCGAGAATTATCTGGCACAATTACGCCCAATTTTAGATTTTAACACCCCTAATCGCCTAGAAATTCGCTATAACTCGGAATGGTTGGGGAAATTAGACCTATCGCAAATTCTCGAACTTCTCTCCACCATGACCGTCGGGCAAATGTTGGCAAAAGAAGGCTTTTCCGAACGCTACGACCGGGAAAACCCGATTTTTCTCCATGAATTTCTCTATCCCTTAATGCAGGGTTATGATTCCGTCGCTGTCGAGGCCGATGTCGAATTGGGAGGAACTGATCAAAAATTTAATATTGCCGTCGGTCGTGATTTGCAGAAATATTTCGGTAAAAAACCGCAATTCGGGCTACTTTTACCGATTTTAATCGGAACCGATGGCAGTCAAAAAATGTCCAAATCCCTGAATAATTATGTGGGATTGCGGGAATCGGCCCTGTCCATGTACTCGAAACTGGAAAAAACCCCCGACGCTTTGTTAAAAGATTATTACGAACTATTGACAAATTTGCCCTTAGATGCTATGGCGAGCAATCCGCGAGAGGCACAAAAACAACTGGCGATCGAGGTAGTTGCCCAGTTTCACGGAGAAGAGGAGGCATTAAAGGCACAAAAAACAGCGCAGGAGATAGTTCTACAGGGAAATACGGCAGCTGCGGCCTCTGTACCCGAATTTTCCCTAGCAGCGGTCACTTTTCCCCTGAAATTATTCTATCTTCTTGCGGCCACCGGCTTATGTAAAAGTAGCGGCGAAGGGAGAAGACAGATTCAGGGGGGTGCAGTCAGAATCGATAGTGAGAAAATCACCGATGTGGACAAAAGTTTTGAGACAGCCGAAGCTTTAACGGGAAAAGTCCTACAGGTGGGCAAAAATAAATTTATTCGCTTTGTAGCTTAAATAAGCGAAAAAGTCCCTATTCGGCGGCTTTTTCCACGATTTCTAACTCAAAATCTCGAAAATGGGCTTTAAACTTTTTACTGAACTCGACGAGGACGGGTAGGTTGGCGCTAACCGGCCTACCACGCCATTCGGTGACAATCCCTTTCACCTCTCCCTCTAGTCCTTTCACGTCAAAAGGATCCGATTTGTGTTCAGGATGGTGATAAACTACCACAGACTCAATTACACGAACTTGATCGCCAACTTTCATAAACTCTCTAGCGAAGACAAACGCCTATTGTATCTTTGAAAACAATCTTATCATTCTACGCCGTATCAGGGAACGGGGAACTGAAAACTCTTAAGATTGAAACCTAGAGCCTGAGCTTTGACGATACTTTTGTTCGTAAGCAGCAATACTGGGAGCAACCTAAGCGTCACCTGTTGTGCAAGGCTGACGGCTAAAACACTGATAACTAGGGCTTGCTGAAAAAATCTAAAAACTTTGTTGGATAAGGCTTTTAGAGTTTTTGTCAATCAAAAAGTACCAGGCATGGGAGTGATCAGGGGGAAAATTGAGGTACTTTTTCTCTGAAAATTAGGTAACTGACTACCTCAAAGTCGGTAAAACCCCACACCCCACACCCCACACCCCACACCCTGCCCCCACGAAAAACTTTTTCAGCCAACCCTAACTACTTAATGATTTGATAGCATGGGGGAAAACCTATAGAGGGTTAAGCGGTATGAGTGACTATAAAGATTCTTCTTCCATGCGCTATTTCCTGGCAGGATTAAAACCCTTTGCCCAACCTTTATTTTGGCTGCCGTTAGGAATATTTTCCTTGGCTCTAATTGCTTTGTGGGTATATCAACAGAACCCTGAATGGTTGGGTTCGGTATTAGATACCCCAGGAATGTCCTTAGAGGAGCGGGAAATCCGGGCTAACCAGATTACCGATACTCCTCTCCCCAGTACTGTACCATTGCCAGCCATTCCTGCCCATAATAATACCGCTCGCCTGAACAAACCGGCCTCGACGCAGCCTTTTAATCCTCTAAATACTAATCCCGATAAGAACCAGAAACCCTCCTTATTTGCGCCGTTAATGCCGCAGACTAAGCAAAATCAGGCACCGAAGGCTAGTAAAAGTCTGCAACCGATTCAACTGCGACCGATTAGTGGCGACAGTAGCAATTATCCTTTACAAAGGGAAATCGAAAATCGCTCGCAGACTGCTAACTTGAATAATTCTCCTAATCTCAACCCCGGGGGCAGCCCGAATCAAGTTAACCCCCAGGGAAATTATTCCCCTGAACAACAAAATGTTCAACCCCTACCCTCCTGGAATAATGCCAACCCTAACCCCGTCTCCGGCTCTAGCAACCAATCCAACTATTATCAACCCCCTGTATATCAACCCCCCGTCTACGGCAGTCAACCGAACGTCACTGGTTATCCTAATCAGGGAATGCCACCTAACAATAATGGCACCCCCAATCAAGTCCCACCTCAAAGTATTAACCGAGGTTTCACCATCCAACAACCTATTAATACCAGGTCTTCTGGTTACTAGAGGAACTTAGATAGGGTTTGCTGAATAAATCTAAAAACCTTGTTGGATAATATTTTTAGACTTTTTTGAAATCAAAAAGTACCAGCGATTGGAGTGATTGGGGGGAAAATCCCTGGACTTTTTCCCTGAAAATTAGGTAATTGACCGCCTGAAAATGGGTAAAACCCTACACCCCACACCCCACACCCTACCCCCACCAACAAACTTTTTGCCGCAAACCCTAGATAGGAGCTTGCAGGAAGTCTAATAAAATCGGATTAACTATTTCTGGAGCTTCATCCTGGGGACAGTGGCCTAAACCAGCTAAGGGGATAAACTGTTTTACTGTCGGGAATCGTGCTAATTCTTGGCCCAAGGACAAGGGTTCCCAGGGATCTTCGCTACCCCAAAGCAGAATAGCCCGACAGGGGAGAATCGGCAGTAGGTCTTCTGGCAGCGGGCCGCCGGAATAAGCGGTAAAAGCGAGGAAAACCTTGAACGCTCCTGGATCTCGGGCGGGTTTTAGGATTATTTCTACTAATTCCTCCGTTACTGCTTCCGAGCGCCGATAAGCTTGCAGGAGAATTTTACGCACTGTCTGGGGTTTAGCAATCTGTTGGAAGAAAAAAGCCCCAATTGCTTTATTTTTGAGAATTATTTGGGCAAAATCTGCGCCTAAACGACGATACCAGGGTAATTCCCCCCGTTTTCTTTCGTGCAGTAGTCTGAGGGAACAATTAATCGCCGCTACCCCAAGGACAAAATCGGGATAATCGACGGCAGCCTGCATAATGGCCACGCAACCGATGGAATTACCCGCCAAAAAAGCAGCACCCCCCACCACTTCCCGACAAAAATCGGCAATTTGCGCCCCCCAAGTCTCGAAAGTATAATCGATCTCGTTTTTTGGTTCGGGTTTGTCGGAACCGCCAAAACCAATTAAATCTAGGGCAAAACAGCGACATTTTTCGCCTAAAACGGGGATATTTTTCCGCCAATGTCCCCAAGATGCCCCAAATCCATGCACAAGCACGATCGCCGGTCCCGTCTCCCCCGCACTCTGATAGGTGATTTTGAATCCCCGCCAATGCCAAATTTTTGCTTGTGTCTCTAATCCTAGAATTTGCTGCATATTTTTGTTTATCTGTAAAGTATTTGTTGCTTTTCTTAATATATACTGTCAGGTTAAGTAGGGTCTGCTGAATAAATCTAAAAACCTTGTTGGATAAGACTTTTGGACTTTTTTCCCCTCAAAAAGTGCCAGCCATTGCGGGGATCGGGGGGAAAATTCCTGGACTTTTTCCCTGAAAATTAGGTAGTTGACCACCTGA